>DAOTWB010000129.1:0-5092 GCA_034436235.1 Anaerolineae bacterium | reverse complement strand
AGCGCGATGCGCACTGAGCGATACAGTTGCGTCACCGTGCGAATGGCAGTTGCGTTCATCAACATCTCGCGCACTGCCGCGTTCTCAACGAGCGCTGGCGCGCTCAGATAGTAGGCTTTGCCGCCGAAATTGATGGCGAGCTGGCGCGTCAGCTCATGGGCGAGCGTCTCATCGTGCTGCGCCGAAACATCGCCTAGCAATTGCACAATGGTCAAGTTCATCGGCAGCGGCGGTGGACGCATGGCGGCGGTCAGCTCGGCGAGCGTGCGTCCGCGTCCAATGCCGATCACGTCGTTCGGCTGGAAGAGCTTGGCGACGTGCGCTGCCGCGCCGAAGCCGATACCTTGCCGCATCGTGGCGCTATCCGCGCTGCCGGCGCTGCGCACGATGACTGCGCCGCGCAAATTGAACTTGCGGCAAAACGCCTCTTCAAGCGCGTTATCGCGCTGCCGCCATGGACTGATCGTGATCTGCACAACGCCTTCCTCGCGAGCGCGCGTTAGCAAGCGCGAGACCGTCGGTCGTGAGACGCCCAGCACATTGGCGATCTCCGCCTGCGTCAAGTTATCCACGTAATACATGTGCGCCGCTTGGAGCATCTGCTCGTTCGAATCTACATCGTGCAAGCCTTCACACCTTTACCTGATTGCGCCACAAAGGTCAGGCGTACTTTGGGAAAATTATACAGCGGATTGGGCAGCGAGGCGAGTCAGTTTGTGCGCTAGGTCGCCTTCCGGCGTTGCCGCCAGGCGTAGATCACGAGCGCGATGAGCGTGGCAAGGTATGGAATCATCTGCGGCAGCTGCGAAGGCACGTCGAAGCTGCCCAAGCGCGTCTCCAGCGCGGCGAACGCGCCGAAGAGCAGCGCGGCGACCAGCGTGCCGAGCGGCGTGTAGCCGCCCAGCGCAGGGATGACGAGCGCGATGTAGCCGCGTCCTGCCGTCATATCGCGGCTGAAGCCGTTCAGATAGCCCATGCTCAGATGAATGCCGCCCAAGCCTGCCAAAATGCCGCTCAAAAGCAGCGCCGCGTAGCGGACGCGCCGCACCTGAATGCCGACCGCCGCTGCCGCTTGTTCATTTTCGCCCACCGCGCGCAAGTGTGCGCCGAATGGCAGCCGATACAACACAAACGCCGCGCCGAGCGCGCTCAGCAGCGCCAGCCACGTCAGCAGATTTTGCCGCCCGATGGCAGTTTGCAGCGGCTCGCTCAGAAACGATAAGCTCAGGTCAGGGATGCTGATCGGCGGCAGGCTCAAGCCGCCGGCGCGCGCGCCGCTCAGCTGGTAGCCAATGGCGACTGTAGCAGCTGAGCCGAGAATATTGATCGCCACGCCGCCCAAGATCAGATCGCCTTTGAAGCCCAGATGGAAGATTGCCAGCAAGAGCGCCATGAGCGCCGCTGCCAGCAAGCCTGCCAGCGCGCCGATCAGCGCGTTTTGCAGCAAGCCGCCAACCGTAGCGCCTGCGAAGGCAGCCGTCAGCATGATGCCTTCCAAACCGATGTTGATAACGCCCGCTTTCACGCTGACCAGCGCTGCAAGCGCCGCGAAGAGCAACGGCGTGCTGATCCGCAACACGGCTGCCAGATAGGTCGCGCTGAAGATGCTGCTCAGGATCGCTTCCACGCCGTCCGCCTCTGCCAAAAGCGCAACAGACCTTCCGCTGTGAACAGCAAGATGATGATCGCTTGGATCACGCGCACGATCTCCAAACTGACCGCCGCGTCGTTTTGCATGATCGGCGCGCCGACTCGCAAATACGAATACAGCAGCGCCATCGCTGGCACTGCCAATGGATTGTTGCGCGCCAAAAGCGCCGCCACAATGCCTTCGAAGGTCAAGCCGCTTGAGACGGCGAGCGGCAAGCGCTGATAAATGCCCAGCGCCAAGTATGTGCCTGCTAGACCGCCCAACAAGCCGCTGAGCGCCATCGCGCCGACAATCGCGCGCTCCAGACGGATGCCGCCATAGCGTGCGAAGGCTGCATTCGCGCCCAGCGTCCGCAAGGCATAGCCGAACGGAGTCCGCTGCATCAGCCACCACACTGCCAAGGCTGCCAAGGCTGCCCACAGCACAGCTGAAGTCACGCGCGTCGCTGGAATCAAGCGCGGCAGCAGCGCCGATTCAGGGAACAGCGCCGATGCCATTGCGCCGCTCTGCGGCAGCCGAATGCGCTCCAAGATCAAGCCGTAGAACAGCGCGGCGAGCGGATTCAACATCAGCGTGGCAACCAACTCATTGGCGCCCAAGTATGCGCGCAAGACGCCCGGAATCAGTCCCCACAGCGTGCCGACCAGCGCGCCCGCGCCAACTGCCAGACTCACATGCAGCGCTGGCGGCAGCCCGTCTATGAAGAGCGCTACCAGACCGCTCGCCAGCGCGCCCAAGAAAATTTGTCCCTCAGCGCCTAAGCTGAACAGCTTCGCCTTGAAGACGAGCGTGATCGCCAGCGCAACCAACGTCAGGCTGATCGCGTCATCAATCCATGTCGCCCAGCGATTCAAGCGGCTCAGCGGACCGCTCAAGAGCGCTGCATAGGCGTCGCCCGCGCGCTGCGGGCTGATGACGAGCAGGATCAATCCGCCGATCAGCAGCGCACTTGCCACTGTTAGCAGCACGCGCCACGCCTCGCGTCCAACCTGCCCGATGAACAGCGCGAAAGCCAGCATCACCAGTGTGTTGATTGCCCAGACAGCGCCAAAAGCGGGCGACTCAGCGGCGCGCTCGAACGACTCGGCGCCCTGAATGCCGCGCGCCAAGACGTGGACGCTCAACAGCAGCGCCACGCCTAGCGCAGCCACTGCGATCAGAAGACCGATCAGCCCTTTATGCCGCACAACGCTTGCCTTCTCAGCAAGATGAGGAAATGCTGAATGGTCAGTGCAGGTCGACAACTCAAGGCGGCGTTGCGCGCTGCAAGCCGCCTAGCTAGTGTTGCGCCATAGGCGAGATGCCGCTCAGGCTTTGGGATTGGGCAGATCGCGGCTCTGCTCTTCAGCAGGCTTATCGCCGTCGCTCACGCCGCGCCTGAACTCGCGGACTGCCGTGCCAAGCTCGCGACCAAGCCGCCCGATGCGCCCTGCGCCGAACAGCACGACGATGATCACCAAGATGATCAGCAATTCGGTTGGACCGAGGCTCATTTCGATGCTCCTTTGGGCAAGCGCCCTGAACTTTAAGTCATTATAACAACAATACGTTCGCAATGCGAGTTTTGGGCGCCGGCGAATGTTTTGCGCGCTGAGCGGGTCTCACGAGATCAAGTATAATCTGACAATGTGCAACTTGATCCACTCGGAGCTGACTATCTATGCGTTTTCCGCGTGCCAGCGGCATCCTGATTCATCCAACTTCGCTGCCTGCTCGCTACGGCATTGGCGATCTAGGCACGTTTGCCTACCGCTTCGTAGATTACCTAGTCGCGGCTGAGCAATCGCTGTGGCAAATCTTGCCGCTCGGTCCGACCATCATCTATGACTCACCTTATCAGACTCTCTCCGCCTTTGCGGGCAATCCAAACCTGATCAGCCTCGATAAGCTAGTCGAAGACGGCTGGCTTGAGCCGAGCGACCTCGCCGATGCGCCCGATTTCCCTGAGCATACCGTCCGCTATGGCGAGGTGATCCCTTACCACGAGCAAAAGCTCGATCTCGCCTACAAGCGCTTTAAGGAGCGCGCCGATCCCAGCGCGCGTCAAGCTTTCGAGGCATGGTGCGAGCGCAATGGTGCATGGCTCTACGATTTTGCGCTGTTCGCCACGCTCAAGGCACAGCACGGCGGCGCAGAATGGACGAAATGGTCGCGTGAGGCGGCGCAGCCGAGTCCTGCGCGGCGCGTCCTGCTGCGCGAGCAGTACCGCGATCAGGTTGAGAGCCACATGTTCCGCCAATGGCTGTTCTACACGCAATGGGCGGCGCTCAAAGCCTACGCCAACAGCAAAGGCATCCAGCTGATCGGCGACATTCCGATCTTCGTCTCGCACGATAGCGCTGATGTTTGGGCGAATCCGCATTTGTTCCAGCTCGATCCGAACAGCGGCTTGCCCAAAGTGGTGGCAGGCGTGCCGCCAGATTTCTTCAATCCCGAAGATGGGCAGCTCTGGGGCAATCCGCACTACAATTGGCAGGCGATGGAAGAAGAAGGCTACGCGTGGTGGATTGCGCGCCTGCGCACCACTCTGGAGACCGTAGATCGCGTCCGCATTGATCACTTCAGAGGCTTCGAGGCGTACTGGGAGATTCCGTTCGGCGAGGAGACCGCTCGGAACGGACGCTGGGTGAAAGGTCCGGATGCCAAGCTCTTCGAGGCATTTGAGGCAGCGCTGGGCAAGCTGCCGATCATCGCCGAAGACCTAGGCATCATCACGCCTGAGGTCATCGCTCTGCGCGACCGTTTCGATCTGCCCGGCATGAAGGTGCTGCAGTTCGCCTTTGGCGACGATCCATACAGCGTGAATGCTTTCTTGCCGCATATGTACACGCACAATTGCGTGGTCTACACAGGCACGCACGATAACAACACCACGCTCGGCTGGTGGCAGAGCGGCGAGGCGACCGAAGGGATGCGCCGTCACTTGCGCGATTACATCGGGCATGAAGTGCGCGAGCCGCACTGGGACTTGATCCGTCTGGGCATGAACTCAGTGGCGGATACGTTCATCGTGCCAATGCAAGATGTGCTAGGCTTCGGCGAGGATGCGCGCATGAACAAGCCTGGCTTCAAAGGCGGCTATTGGTCATGGCGCTTCGCTGAGCGTTGGCTCTACGATAGCTCGCGCGAGCGCTTGCAGTGGCATACGCGGCTGGCTTCGCGCTCGCCTGCTCAACGTGCGCAGTTAGGGACAACTTGAGAGGATATGGCGAAAATGATCAAAGAGTTCATCACGTTCATCAAGCGCGGTAACGTGATTGACTTGGCAGTTGGCATCATCATGGGCGCCGCCTTCGGCGCGATTGTCAACTCGCTCGTCAACGATATCATCATGCCGCCTATCGGTCAGCTTTTAGGCGGCGTGGATTTTTCGAACATCTTCATCGCGCTCGATGGCAAGAGCTACGCTTCGCTCAAGGCGGCGCAGGATGCCGGCGCTGC
>DAOTWB010000128.1:0-4114 GCA_034436235.1 Anaerolineae bacterium | reverse complement strand
CGCAAGCGGCTGTGCTATTGCGCCCGATCCTGAACATCGCGGTTGCCACAGCGGTTGCGGCGCTCATCATCGCCATTTTCGTATCCATCGTTTTCGAGCTGATCTGGAGATGATCGCCATGCCGTTCCGTTAGCTACGCAAACCAATTGGATTGGCTTCACGCCGTGTGTCGGAGTCCGCTTTTCAGTTCCGTTTCGTAGGCATCAGAAAGTGAGGATGCAATGCCGAGCTTCAATTTCGATTTGTCAGGGATGTTGGAAACCGCGGCTCAGTTTTTTAACGGTTTTGGGCCGCTTTTCTTAACCATTGCCGGTATCAGCGTCGGCTTTGGGCTGTTGGCGCGCGTGGTCTCAGAGATTCGCAAGCTCTTCTAACGAGGTGACGCCATGCCGAGCTTCAATTTCGATTTGTCAGGGATGTTGAGTACCGCGGCGCAGTTTTTCAACAGCTTCGGCCCGATCCTGCTCACCATTGCAGGTGTGTCGGTCGGCTTTGGGCTGTTGGCGCGCATTGTGGCAGAAATCCGCAACTTGTTTTAGCGAGCCGCTAGGCTTCAGAGGTGCTGCATGAGGCGCGCCGCATGGTCACGACCTGCCATACGCGGCGCGTCTCTGCGTCGCGCCCTTGCCGTCGCGCTCATCACAGCCGCCTTGCTCATGCCTGCGCTTGTGACCAATGCCCAAGCGCCGAGTTTTTTCTTTGATTTTGACAATCCGCCGAGCGCGCCGAGCGGTATGTCGGCAAGCTACACGATTCAGCAGGGCAGCCTGATGAGCAACGGCGTTGGCGGCAGCCAAGCCGTTGGCATTACTAGTGCCAATCCGAATGTGACGCTAACGCTCTACACACTTTCTCAAAGCGTTTACGTCACAACGGTTGAGGCGTATGTGTACAACAGCAGCTCAGGCAATGCCTGCTTTCAGATTCATTATCCGAACCCGGGCGATATTCAGGGCGCCGCATGTCGCTGGGGAAGCGGCACTGTTTCGTTCGTGATGAACAAGCTCGTGCCGATGAACTTCTATGTAGTTCACGTGCAGTCTGGCTTTGGCGGCACGCGCACCATCTCCTACGACAATTTGCGGCTGTACGTTGATACATCACAGTCGCCCACGCCCATGCCGTCGCCCACGCCCACGCCCACGCCGTCGCCCACGCCCACGCTCTTGCCGCCTTCAGGCTCGTTTATCAGACCGTGTCCGCTGTTAGGGCGTGACGCCGATTTCAGCGGCTTTCCGGGACGTTGGCAAATCTTATCTGAGAGCCTTATTGGCTACAATCGCTTTCAGGGTTTGCTGATGCTGCCCGGTCACAAGCTCGGGATTCAGCTGCCATTGCGCCCTGACGTGAAATATCAGATAAGCGGCTCATTCTATCCTGAACGGATTGTAGACACGCCGCGGTCGCTCTACGTAAGTCTTGGCGCTTCCACTTTCATAGTGCAGCCGCCACTCTATCGAGATGAGAGTGTCTCCTTTGAATTTCCGCCTGCCACGTTCCAGCCTGGTCCAGACGGCACTTACATGCTCATCTTAGAGCGCCCTAGCACCGACAATGGTTTATTTGAGATCAAGCGCATTTGCGTCTCAGAGTATCGTGAACGCGACGTCCCGATCTCTGAGACTGAAACTGAAGACGAGCCGCCTGCAGCTTGTCAAGCCTGCGATCCGCCCGACTCCATTCTCGATATCTTCGGCATCATCGGATGGCTGCTGTGTGGCATTCGAAATTTCTTCGAATGCGTGATCGTGCCGTTCCTAGCGGCGCTGGCACGCGGCGTGCTAGACCTATTGGCGACGGCGCTCTCATTTATTGGGTGGATCGTCCGCGTTGTTTTCGATGGGCTGCTATGGCTGGCGCAGATCATCGTAGCGCCTGCCATTTTCGTCATTGCGCACATCAGGAATTTCTTTGAAGGCGTCAACAACGAATTGCAAGTTGGCACGCTCGCTTCAATCGGCAATGTTGGCGTGTCTTACATCAGAGACTTGCCGACAATGCTCGGCAACGCCTTGTTTAGCATTGGCAACGAGCTAGGGAATGTGTTGGCAAATGCGCGCTCGATCTTCGATCTGATCGGCGGTCTCTTCAATCTTTTCGTGCGCGGCTTAGCCTATCTCATCACGCTGACGCCGCTCATCATCGAGACACTCATCAGCGGTTTCAATGCCAGTGCAACGGCGATCAGCGGCTCGCCGATCTGCACCAATTCAAGTGATTTTCTCTATGCAGTCTGCTTAGGATTTTACGTGATCGACAATACGGTCTTAAGCGGTCCCGCCTTCTATCTAATACCAGTTGCAATTGGTCTGCTCGTGTTCGATACGTTCATTTGGGCATTCCAGGCGATCAGGAGAGCATTCTCATGAGGCGCGCTAGTTTGCTTGTGTTGACCTTCGCTCTTGTGAGCATGGCGCTCTTGCCACGTCCTGCGCAGGCGCAATCTGAGGTCTGCTTGACCACAGGCTTGCCTGTTCCAATCCCAATGTCAGGCAGTCTGTCAGGCTTGTGGGTCGTAGACGTGCTGCAGCCGCCCGATCCCGTTCGACAGTTGCTCGCCTCGGCTGACTATCCGTTCAATAACATCCGTGTGACGCGCGCAACTGTTGCTATCAGCGACTTAGTCGCCAATACTGTGCCGCAATCGCGTCCGCTAGAGCTTGAGGCTGCGCTTGTGTACTTTGATGGCACAATGCGGCATGTGTCTGGCTATGTTGAGCGCATGTATGTGCCGAGCTTTGATTACGGTTCATGGCAGACCGATATTTTCATGCCACCGAGCGATGTTAGCGGCATCATCAATCGTATTTCAGTGAGCATTCGTGGCTATCCACAGACAGTGAGCCAGTGGATGTCAGTCGGCGTTGCCTTGACTCAGGTCTGCTTTCTGAGTGTCTATGGCACGCCGCCGACACCTGTGCCAGGTACACCTGGCACCAACACGCCGACTATGACGCGCACGCCGACGCGCACAGCCACGGCAACGCCTATGCCGACTAGCACACGGACTCCGACACCAACGGCGACGCCGTTGACACACACGCCAACACCATTCACACACACGCCAACGCTAAGCCCTAGCGACACGCCTGCGCCAAGTGCAACGATCATCAGTACACTTGACCACGGACCGCTTCCGTCGCCCGTTTTGCCTGAAAACGCCTGCGCCGATCCTGCGAATCCATGCAGGACGTATCCACAAATTGTTTTCCCTACATTGTCTATCCAAATGCCTGCGCCAATCGGCACGGTTAGCTATACCTTGACGCCCTTGCCGAGCATGACTTCACGCGCCAATAGCAGCACTGCACAGCCAACAGGCGTTGTAATCGCTGCCGATATCGGCACACAAGTGGCATTGTTGCCTGCGCAGATCGGCTTAGAGGCGACTCACGTGCTGAGAGACGCGCTCGGCACGCCCGTTGATACAGGCAACACGGTCTATCAGCTCGGATCGAGTGTCGGAGCGACCTTTGGTCTGTTCCGCCAATTTGCGGCATACGGAACAGGCATTGGCAGATCGGGCGATATCCTAGTCGTGCTGATCGCCCTGATCGCCTTCAATCTGCTCATCAGATTCATCCTGTTCGCCATTCCGATTGTGAGGATGCTCTTGACCATGATCATCAGGTTCGTTAACGTGGTCTTGAATCTCTTGCCGTTCTGAGAGGTGTGGTATGGCGCTCTTCTATGCGGAATTGACGATCTGCAGCAAGCGCTGCATTCTTGAATTGAGTGATGAGCATGTGTTGATCGGCTTGGATCGGTATGCCAGCACGGATTGGCTTGTCTATCGCATGGCATCGGCGTGTCATGTGCCGCCGCGCCTTGCCTTTCCAAGCGTCTTGCAATCGGCGCGGCTTGAGGTCTTCACAGACCTGAAGCGGCAAACTTGTGAAGTGCGCACGGCGCTCGGCAATGGCTTGCCTGAAGGCTTAGGCGAGTTCCTGTTTGAAGTTCACACGCTCTATAAGGCATATCGTGCCAAAGGCGCATGACCGATGAAGACGGCATTGGTGGTCATCACAGTGGCAATCGGCGCGCTGCTGCTGACATTGCCTGCCATGAGCGCCCTAGCGCAGGCGACGCCGACGCGCACGCCGACGCCAATGCC
>DAOTWB010000127.1:0-11942 GCA_034436235.1 Anaerolineae bacterium | reverse complement strand
AGACCGAGCGCATCCAGCTCATCGAGATCGGCGAGTTCTTCGTCCAGCAGCAGGTCGCTGGCGTCAATTGGATCGGCAAGCTCAACGCGCTCTGTTGGCGGCTCGGTCAGGATCGGCACGCCTTGCTGCGTCAGGCTGTCCAGAATCTCCTCGATCAGCTCGATATTCTGCTCAGCTTCAGGCACTAGCGCTAAGATATCGTCGTAAAGCAGATAGCCTTGTGCTTCCGCTTTAGCGCTCAGCTGCCCTTGAATGCGTTGCTGTGTCGCTTTGTCTACTACCATCAACATTCCGATTTATATGCATCCTCCGACAAAAAAACCCTACCGAAGCGGCAGGGCGACCTACGAAGCGCGTGTATCCCGCTTTGACGTGCTAGGGCGTCGCCAGTCCCTCCAACGCACTTGTCAGCGCGGCAGCTTGTTCCGCCGAGACGAGCAGAATAGCCTCTGAGCCGTCTCGTTGGACGTAAGCGAGCGTCTGATCAGGCGAGTTGCCGCCGATGTGCAATGTATACGTTCGATCAGCCACAAACCGAATGACGTACCGTCCGCCGTCCGCCAAACCGAATGCCTCCAGTGATGCACTACTTATAATACGATTATAGCGCAAACTTGCCAAACCGTTCAGCAAACGCGCCACTTTGGGCAGGTCAGGCAGTGCAGGCTCAGCGCCTGCGCGCAGCGCCTGCCAATCGCCTGCCGTTTTGATCAGCGTAATTGTAACAGGTTTTGTTGCATCGCGCCGATCTTCTAGGTCTATGCGCGTGATTTGCGCAGGCAGCACGCGCGGAAAGACGTACGGAATTGGCGTGGCGCTCGCTTGAACGCGCGGCGGCGCGCGGCGCGGAAACAACAGCGCCGATGCGCCGAGCAACGCGATGAAAATGGCGAATAGGACGATCGCTGTGCGCCGTTGTGCCGTCATGACCGCTCAGCGCCGTGCGCGCCGCCACCACACCCACAGCCCGATTGCCAAAATTGCCGTTGGCAGGATACCAACTGTGATGAACGCCGTCACTTCCAGATCGCGGCTCGGCACGCTCAGCGGCAATTGCCCGAAGACAGGCTCGACTGTCACGCGATCCAAAAAGGCGACCAGCCAGTCAATCATGTTTGTCCACAAAATCTGCCCGTCAAAGGCGACGATCAGGTCGTTGGTCACCCAGTCCGAGTCGCCCACCACCAGCAGGCGCGCTTTAGTGCGCGTATTTTCTGCCGCCACCACCAGCGCCAGCGGACCGGGCAGATCGGCTGCCTCGCGCACAGCGCGATCAGGATTGCGCGCCACTTCGCGCAGATCGAGCTTGCCGAACGCCTCTGCCGATGTCAGGTAAATGCGCTCCGCGATCACATCGGCAGGCAATTCCGATGCCACTTGCCACGATTGCGCGATCGGAAAGAGCGGACGCGCCGCCGCGCCCGTCTGATCCTTCTGCACAATCGGATGCTTCTCCAGGTATTGCGCAGCGCGCACATAGTACTGCGTCTCGTTGAACGAGAGCGGATCGAAGACGATATCCCGATTCGGACGGATGCCCCAGGCTTGCCACAAGTACTTCGCCAGCGGACTATCTTCCGCTTGCAGGAAGCGAATATCGCTGCGGAAAGCAGGCTCAGCCATGATCAGCACCTTGCCGCCGCTCTCTAAGAAAGCCGCCACACGATCCGCCATTTCCTGTGTGAAGTCGCGCACAGGCGCTAGGATCACCAGCGCTGTCGTGCCTTGTGGCACACTTTCACGGCTCAGATCGAGCGTGCTGACCTGAATGCCGACCGCGCGCAGCCCATCGCGGATGCCTGTGGCGTCGTTATCAAGGTTCACCTCGCCATTGCCAACACTGAACAGCACGCGGAATTTGCCGCGCACTTCCAGCTGCAAGATCGCCTCAGCGATCCAGCGCTCGTTCACATAGTCGTCTTCAACGTTCAGGCTTGGCAGGCGATCGCGCGCAGTCAACACTCTGACCGTGAAATTTGGATCAGGCGTGCCATCAGCGCTCAAGTACGAGACGAAAATGCCGTACGCGCTGCGCAAACCGAATTGTCCCGCCAAGATCGGCTGCACATCAGGATCAGCGTACACCAGACGGATTTTTTCAGGCGCGGCATCGCTGAACAGCCGCAAAATCGGCGACTCAAGCGCTTGGTTGGTCAGCAGGCGGCGACTGTAGAACGCCGTGATCTGAATGGGACGCGAGAGCTGCTCTACAATCGGTCGGATGTTCGGCTTGAGCGTGTAGTAGCCGCGCGACGTGAGATCGGCGGCGATGCCGCTGCGCGCCGCCATGGCGTAGACCACCAGCACAATGCCGATGAACAACAGCACGATCAAAGCGCTGTTGCTGCCGTAGACCGCGCGTCTGCCCGTCAGCGTGCTGCGAAAATCGTCAGGCGCCAGCGTCATCCACAGCCCAAGACCGCCCATGCCAAGCAGCGCGCTGATCGCCACCAGCGGCGAAAGTTCGCCGCTTGCCAAGAACGCCACGGCAGCCACCACCAGCGCTGCCGCGCCCAACGCGCTGCTCCAGCGCGCCACGCTCAGCCGATCCAAGATCAGCGCGCGCTGCGATCTCCGCTCAGAAGCCATGCCTCAACCTTCCTTCAGCGCCAACGCCGCGATTGCACGATCTGCGCTGTGGCGAGCAGCAAAACGCCCGTCACGCCCAAGAAGAAGACCGTGTGATCCAGCCGCACAATGCCGATGGCGAACGAGTATGAGTAATTGCTCTGAAAGCTCAGGCTGCGCACGAACTCAGCCAGCGCGCGATTGCTGATCACATTGCCGACCAAATCGGCTTGCCATAAGATCAACAGCGCCGCCATGCCCAAGAAAGCCGCCACGATCTGATTCTCGTTCAGCGCCGAGAAGAACATGCCCACAGCGATGGACGCGCCGCCGAACAGCCACAGACCGATGTAAGCGGCGAACGCCACGCCTAGATCAGCAGGATTCAGCCATAGCAGCAGCGCCTGATGCACAATGGTCAAGCTGATCAGTATGGTATAGTACGCCCAAGCGCCTAAAAACTTACCGATCACGATCTGGTAATCTTGCAGCGGCAAGGTCATCAGCAGCTCAAGCGTGCCTTCCCGATTCTCTTCCGCCAACAGGCGCATGGTCAGCAGCGGCACGAAGAAGACGCTGAACTGCGCCAGATAGATGAGCGGCAGAGCAGGATCGACCGCCGCCCGACCGTTGCGCATGGCGAGATCGTCGTTGAAGGTGAAGCCTGTCAGCAATAGCACGGCGAACGCCACAAAGTAGGCGATTGGCGAGTTGAAGTACTGCCCTAGCTCGCGCCGAAAGATGATCGCGATGTGTCTCATAGCCGCTCGTTCGCCTCAGCGCCTTGCTGCACGGTCAGCTCAAGGAAGATATCTTCTAGCGACATGGCGAGCGGACGCAATTCCAGGAGCTCCCAGCCTGCCGCCGCGACCGCGTTCGCGATCCGCGCGCGCACATCCACGCCGCGCCGCGCCTGCACGCTGAAGCCGTCGTTCAGCGCGTTCACGCTCGCCACGCCGACCACATTTTGAAGCGCCTTGCGCACAACATCCGCCGATTCCGCCTTGCCAAGCCGCACCAAAAGCTGTGCGCCTTGCTGGAGCTGATCGCGCAGCGCCTCAGGCTTATCCATCGCCACGATCTCGCCGCGATGGATGATCACTACGCGGTCGCAGACCTGCTCAGCTTCGCTCAGGATGTGCGTGCTGAACATGATAGTGTGCGTCTTGCCCAAGCTGCGCACTAGGTCGCGCACTTCGAGCGTCTGGCGCGGATCGAGACCGATGGTCGGCTCGTCGAGGATCAGCACAGGCGGATCGTGGACGAGCGCCTGCGCCAATCCGACGCGCTGGCGCATTCCTTTGGAGATGCTGCGGATCAGGCTCTCGCGGCGCGTGTGCATGCCGACGATGCGCAGCACGTCATCGGCGCGGCTGGCGGCGTTGCGCACGCCGCGCAGCTCTGCCACGTACTTCACATAGCCATGCACGGTCATGTCAGGATAGAGCGGCACGGTCTCAGGCAAGTAGCCAACTCGCTTGCGCACTTCGAGCGAGTCGGTGAAAACGTCGTAGCCGGCTACAGCGGCGCGTCCGCTGCTTGGCGGCATATAGCCTGTCAAGATGCGCATGGTGGTCGTTTTGCCGGCGCCGTTCGGACCGAGAAAGCCGAGAATCTCGCCACTCTCAGCCTGAAAGCTGATGCCGCGCAGCGCCGTGAAGCGTCCATAGCGCTTGGTGAGCGCTTCAACTGTGATCATACGTTTATTCTACACAGTCCTCGTCTTGCCTCACAAGCACAGTTGCCGCTGTGCGCAATTTTCCCTATACTTTTGCCGACTATCCTATCAGTTTACGCGATCAGGATTAAACAATGCTTAAACGCCTCTCGCTACTTTTGCTGATCATCGCCGCTGCCCTGAGCGGCTGCGATTCATCTGAGACCATCGCGACGGTCACGGCGCGCGCCGAAGGCACACAGCGCGTCGCCGCTACGTTGACTGCCGCTTTGCAAGTGACCGCCACGCGCACGCCAACTGCCACTACGCCGCCAAGTGCCACACCGACGCCCAGTCCCACGCCTGAGGCGACCGCCACGCCGACGCCTGAGCCGACGCCGACCGCCGTCAGCCTGAACGGCACGACCAACCGCGCCACGCCTGCGCGCAGCGCACCTTCGCTCGCCGCGCCCGAAGTCGCGCGCTTGGAAGCGGCACAGCCAGTGACCGCTGTGGCGCGCAGCCGTCGTTTTGCCCAGATCGTCTTGCCTGACGGTCAAACAGCTTGGCTGCTGAGCGCGCACGCCGATTGGCAAGGCGATCTCGCCCTGCTGCCTGAGATCGAGGTCGCCGCAGAAGCTGCCGCGCCGAGCGCGCCTGAGTTCGATCCGCTGCCTGTGCGCAAGCCTGAGACCGCTTGGTTTGGCGAGAGCGTCATCTATTCGCTCTTCGTGCGCAGCTTCCGCGACTCAGACGGCGACGGCATCGGCGATTTGCGCGGCGTGATCGAAGGCTTGGATTACATCCAATCGCTTGGCGCGAACACGATCTGGCTGCTGCCGATTTTCAGCAGTCCGTCTTATCACGGCTACGATACGATTGACTATTATACGATCAATCCTGACTATGGGACGCGCGAAGATTTCCTCGCGCTGATCCAAGCCGTGCGGCAGCGCGGCATGTACCTGCTGATCGATTACGTGGCGAATCACACCTCGAATCAGCATCCGTTCTTCCGCGACGCGCTGGGCAGACCGCAAAGTGAGTACGCTGAGTTTTACATTTGGAACAATCCTGAGCATACGCGCTACCAAGCCTTCGCAGGCATCGGTTTCATGCCTGAGCTGAACTACGCTTCGCCTAAAGTGCGCCAGTACATGATTGACGTGGCGCTGCACTGGCTCGATCCGAACGGCGACGGCGATCCGTCCGATGGCGTGCATGGGCTGCGCGCCGATGTGGCGAAAGACGTGCCGCTCGATTTCTGGCGCGAGCTGCGCGCCGCGATGGATAAGGTCAATCCGAGCGCGATCATCTTGGGCGAAATCTGGGCAGATGGCGCCGTCATCAGCCGCTTTTTAGATGGCACCGCGCTGGACGCCGCTTTTCACTTCCCTGCCTTTCACGCGCTCAGCGGACACCAAGATCGGAATGGCGACGGCATCATCAACGGCATGGGCGGCGCGGCGCCGCTCGGCGCTGCTATGCGCGCGCTGCGGCGCACCATCGCGCCGACGACCTTCATGGCGCATTTCAGCCACAATCATGATACCAATCGTCTGATGAGCATGGTGGAAGGCAATCAGCAGCTGGCGCGCGCTGCCGCGGTCTGGCTGTACACTGCGCCTGACGTGCCGACCATCTACTACGGCGAAGAGATCGGCATGAAAGGCGTGAAAGGCAACGGCAATCCATACTTCGACGAATTCCGCCGCGAGCCGCTCGATTGGTACGCGGCTGAGTCAGGCGCAGGCATGACGACTTGGTTCAAGCCTGCTAATCGTAACAACGCGCCTAACGACGGCATCAGTGTGGAAGAGCAAGACGGCGATCCAAACTCACTTTTGAGCTTATATCGTCAACTAGGCAAGCTGCGCGCTGAGAACGCCGCCTTGCGCACAGGCAACTTTGCCATTCCGCGCAATGAAGATGCACTTTACGTGCTGCAGCGCTGGTCAGATGACGCGCTGTACCTGATCGCCATTAATTTCACTTTGCAAGCACAATCTTTCGAAGCGGCGCGTTATCACGTGGCAGGCAATATCACATTTATGCCGTCATCGGCGCAGCTGGTGCTGAGCGAAAGCGCTTCAGGCAGCTTTGAGCGCGGCTTCACACTTGAGCGCGGCGGCTTTGTGATCCTACGTCTCAGCCTGTCCTAAATTACATAAGAGTTGTAATAATCTTATATAGAACTCGCATAGAAAGGATTGACTACTTTACTTCAGCGGATTACAATGTAAGATATGTTCTCAGTTGAGTATGTCTCTGCGCGCTGTATAAGGGTAGCATTGTGGAAAGAATCACGCCGCGCTTGCCGAGCGGAATGCGCGATTTCCTGCCTGAAGAGCTAATACGTCGTCAATTCGTCATCGAGCGCGTGGCGCAGGTCTTCGAGGCGTTCGGCTATGAGCCGCTGCAGACGCCTGTGCTGGAACTTGAAGAGACTCTGCTGGGCAAGTATGGCGCTGACGCCGAAAAGCTGATCTTCCACGCGCAGCATCCTGGCGGCAAGGAAAAGCTCGCCTTGCGCTACGACCTGACCGTGCCATTGGCGCGCGCCTTCGCCATGCACGAAGGCAAGCTCAGCCTGCCTTTCCGCCGCTACCAAATTGCGCCTGTGTGGCGCGCCGAGCGTCCACAGCGCGGCAGATTTCGCGAGTTCTACCAGTGCGACGTGGATTGCGTCGGCGTGGAAGGCATGGAAGCCGATGCCGAAGTGATCAGCGTGGCGGTCGCTGCTTTACAGCGGCTTGGTTTCAGCGATTTCGCCGTCAAGATCAACAATCGCAAGCTGCTGACAGGCATCGGCATGTATGTCGGCTTGGAAGGCGCTGCGCTCGCCGATCTGTATCGCGCCATTGACAAGCTGGACAAGATCGGCGCGGACGGCGTGCGCGAAGAGCTGCTCAAAAGCGGAATCGCGGCTGAGCTGGTGGCGCGCATCATGGCGCTGATCGGCGCGGAAGCGACGGCTGAGCGCGGCTATGCGGCTGCATCGGCGCACTTGGCGCAACTGCGCCAGACTCTTGCCGCTGTGCCGCTCGCCTTAGAAGGCTTGGCAGAGCTAGAGCGCGTGTTCGCCTATCTTGAGGCGAGCGAGATTCCGAGCGAGATGGTCGCCTTCGATCCTGCGATGGTGCGCGGCCTTGGCTATTACACCGGTCCGATCTTTGAAGTGGTCTCGCTCAGCGCCGATCCTGAAGAGCGCGTGGGCAGTTTGGCAGGCGGCGGCAGATACGACGATCTGATCGGCTTGTTCCGCAAGACATCGCTGCCGACTGTTGGCGTGAGCTTAGGCATCGAGCGCCTGATCGTGCTGATGGAAAAGCGCGGCATGTATCCTGAGCCGTTGCAGCGCACGGTCGTCCAAGTGCTGATGACTGTTTTCAACGAGTCGTTGCGCCCTGCCGTGTTGCGCTTGGCGAACCAATTGCGCAAAGCAGGGCTATCGGTGGAAGTGTTCGCCGGCAGCGCCAAGCTAGGCAAGCAGCTCGCCTACGCCGATAAGCGCGGCATTCCGCTGGTCGCCTTGCTAGGCGAAGATGAACTGGCGGCAGGCGCGGTCAAGTTCAAGCGTCTCCGCGATCAACACGAATCGCTCTGTCCACACGCTGAAGCCGCTCAGCGCGCGCAAGCGCTTCTCAGAAGTTTAACGGATCATTAAAACTCGATGAGAATTTCGTGCGCATTGACGCGGCTCACATTCCGCGCCTGCTCAAATGCTGAATTGTGCAGAAAATGTGCCGTTTTACATCACATTTGGTGCAATTGCATAGATCACAACAGATGCATCAGAAATACTCACTCGCGATCTTGCTTTATTCGATTGAATAGATTATAATCTTGGTAAGAGTGTGCCGTGAGATAAGAAATATACTTTAGAAAGATGGCTTGCGTGGTTCGATCCCATATCGGATGTATCAGACAAAGGGCATAGAAAGCAGAAAAGCGATGAACGCCTATAACCAATTCACACCTGAAACTTTCGTGGAGAAGACGCAAGAGCGCAGCTTGATCCTGCTCTCGCCGCGCTTGCGCAGTCGGAACGCGTTGTTGGCTTGGTTTTTGCAGACAGGCAGCGAAGCCTACTACTACGCGCTCACTAAGACCGTGGACTTGCACGCCTTCCTGCAAGAGCTGGCTGAAGGTCTTCGCGACTTCGATCCAAACTTTGGCGCGCAGAGCGTGCAAGCGGCTGAACGGAAAGCATCGCCTGCCGAGTGCGCCGATGCGCTCGTGAACGACCTGCGCCGAGCGAATCCTAAGCCGACCTATCTCGTTTTGGATAACGCCGACCTGCTGTTGACCAATCCTGAAGTCAATCGTGGTACGCTCCTAGCGTTCTTCGAGCGGCTGGCGCAAGTGTTGCCCGAAGACCTGAAAGTCGTCATCAACAGCCGCCTGCTGGATTACCAGATGTGGTCGGATATCGTGTATCAAGGCACAGGCGTCGTCTTCGGCGATGACATGACGCTGGACGAAGGCATCTTCAATCCGAGCCGCCGCGCGCCTGCACACTTGGAAGTCTACGGTTTGGCGGCAGGCTATGTCTTCGTGGATGGCAAGCCGATCACGACTTGGGACGGTCCGCTGCCGCGCAACCTATTCTACTTCTTCGTGGATCATCCGATGGTGACGCGCGACGAAGTCTTCGAGACATTCTGGCCCGATCTGCCCACCAAAGAAGCCACTAACGTTTTCCATGTCACTAAGCGGAAGATCAGCGAGCGGCTTGGCTATGAGCTGACACAGTATATCGGCGGCTTTTACCGTCCTTCAGGGCAGATGGCAGTTCACTATGACGTGGCACACTTCGAGCGCATCATCGAGAACGCGCGCCTGAATCCGCCCGACGATCCGCAAGTGTGGTACAGCGCGATCAAGCTCTATCGCACGCCGTTCCTGTACAAGAACGACATGGCATGGGTCGTCAAGCGCCGCGAGCAGCTGCGTCTTGCCTACGCTGAAGCCTTGATCGGCATCGCGCGCCTTTATCGCTCGCAGAACGACACTGAGCGCTCGATCCACTTCTATCTGCGCGCCATGCGTGAAGTGCCGCAGCGCGAAGACATCCATCGCGAGCTGATGTCGCTTTACAGCTTGCGCGGCGAGATCACGAAAGCCATTGCGCAGTACGAGAAGCTCTCAGATATCTTGCGGCGCACGCTCGGCATTCAGCCGTCTAAAGCGACGCAGGCGATGTACAACAAGATCAGGGCAGGCAAAGTGTGACGGCTTAGCCCGTATCGCCCTTTGACAATTGACAAGCAATAGCTCCATGCTACACTGAGCAGTGCGGCATGGAGCTATTGTCAGTCTGTACAGGTTGCTGATGTCCATCAAGACAAATCTTCGCAAGAAAGGCGCGCAGGGCGAAACGCACGCCGAGCAAGCGCTGCAGCGCGCAGGTTATCAGATTGTGGCGCGCAACTGGCGCTGCCCTGAAGGCGAAATTGACCTGATCGCACGGCACGACGGCGAGTTAGTCTTCATTGAGGTGCGCGGCTGCGCGGCAGGCGCTGAAGCTGCCGCTGAGAGCGTCTCAGCGCGCAAATTGGCGCGCCTGCGCAGCGCAGCGACCGCTTATCTGCACAGCGCCAGTTGCGGCGACGTCGCTTGCCGCTTCGATCTTGCCGCGATTGACTATCACAGCGGCACGGTCGAGATCGTGCGCGATGCCTTCAGCTGGTAGGCTGATCGCGCTGATCGGCGCCACAGGCGTCGGCAAGACGGCGCTCGCCATTCAGATCGCGCAACGCTTTGACGGCGAGATCGTCGGCGCGGATAGCCGCCAAATCTACCGCTACATGGATATCGGCACTGCCAAGCCGACGCCTGCCGAGCGCGCCGCTGCGCCGCATCATCTGATTGATATCACCGATCCTGATCAGCCGCTCACCTTAGCCGAGTATCAAGCGCGCGCTTATGCAGCCATCGCCGATATCCTCAGGCGCGGCAAACTGCCGTTGCTGGTCGGCGGCACAGGGCAATATGTGACCGCTGTGCTGGAAGGCTGGAGCGCGCCTGAAGTGCCGCCTGAGCCTGCCTTGCGCGCCGAGCTGGAAGCCTTGCAGGCGGCGCACGGCACGGCGGCGCTCGTCGAGCGTTTGCGCGCGCTCGATCCTGAGTCGGCGGCGCGCATCGATCCGCACAACGCGCGCCGTCTGATCCGCGCCCTTGAAGTCTGCCTGATCAGCGGTCAGCCGTTCAGCCAACAGCGCCGCAAGTCGCCGCCGCCTTACCGAGTCTTGGAAATTGGCTTGCGGCTGCCGCGCGAGACGCTCTTTCCGCGCCTTGACGCGCGCGTTGATCGCATGATGCAGGACGGCTTGCTGGCAGAAGTTGTCTCGTTACAGCAGCGCGGCTACAATTGGCGGCTGCCAGCTCTGAGCGGACTCGGCTATGCGCAGTTGGGCGCACACTTGCGCGGCGAATGCAGCCTCAGCGAAGCGGTCGCCGCTATCAAACGTGAGACGCGCGCCTTCGTGCGCCGCCAAGAGACGTGGTTCAGGCATCACGGCGCGCCGCACTGGTTCTCTGCTGATCAAACTGCTGCCGTGCTAGAACGGATTGCTGAATGGCTGCGAGAGGAAGCGTAGCGCGTGGGCTTTTTCAGAAGACCGCTTCGCGAACACTGGGAAGATCCAAATGAGCGTCCGATCATCATTTTCGCGCTGATCTTCATCGGCATCTTGATCGGCACGCGCTACTTTCCGGGCGTTGAGAGCGGCTTGGATTGCAACGGACTCTCGCGTCCGATCATCACTGGCAACAATCAATCCATCTTGGCGACGCGAGTCGATCCGTCTGTGCTGAGCGTCGAGCTGATCATCTCGAAGACGACCATCGCCGCAAACGAGCCGCTGGTGATGGAAGTGCGCTTGGTCAACACCAGTCTGGCGCCGCTGACGCTCTTCTACGATGAGCCGAGCATCCGTTTCCGCTTCACAGGGCAAGAGCCGGGACTCGTCTTCGCCATTCAAGCGCTGGACGGTCGCGTGGCAGGCGAGCCGTTCACAGTGCGTCCGCAAGTGCCGCAGCCGCAAGCCTTCGACCGAAACTTGCTGCGCGTGTTGCCGCCGCGCGCGCGCTGCAATGTGCGCGTCGAGATCGATCCTGCGCGTTTGGCTGCCAGCGGCGTGACAGGCGGTCAGCAATATCGCATCATCGCCGTCTACCGCAACGCCGCACGCGGACAGCTGCCAGTGCCTGCGCCGCTCACGCCGACTCCGATCTTCAGCGATCAAGGCGTCTGGATTGGCGAAGTCCGCTCCAATGACGTGGTGATCACAGTCAACCGCTGAGTGAGTTTGCTAGTTTGAGGAGATGCTCAGATGGACTATCCTGCTTTAGGCACATTGAGAGGCTTGTTGAATCTGCTCGGCTACGGCGCCTTGATCATTGGCGTCATCGCTGCGTTCGCCAGCTCGAGCAGATCGTTTGGCGGATTTGATTTCCTGTTTTTTATCGTCCAAGTCGCGGTCGTCTTCTTGGTTGCGCTGCCTGTGCTCGTTTTGGCAGAGCTGATTCAGGTCTTCGTGGACATAGCGCGCAACGTCAGCGCAGCGCGCTTCTCTGCTGAAAGCATCCAAAAGCGCCTGCAGGAGCTATACGAGCTAGAAATGCGGCGCGAGCGGACGCGCAATCAAGGCTGAGGCATGGCAGGCGCGTCACGGCGCAAGGCTGTAGACGCGCCAATCAGCGTAGACATAAA
>DAOTWB010000126.1:0-4233 GCA_034436235.1 Anaerolineae bacterium | reverse complement strand
AGCGACATCACGCTCGGCACGCCAAGCCGTAGCGCCACCGCTTCGGGCCAGTGCTGATCGCCAAGCCATGTGAAACAGCCTTGACGACCACAAGACGGGCATGTTGCGAGCATTCGTTTGGTCAAGAGTCGCTGCCTCTCAAAGTTAAATCGCACGTTACTCGAGATGACTATATAGATTAAACGCATTTTGCGCCTTTATACGTTTCATAATCATAGCATCAGTTTTTGAGGACGCTGCTCGAACGTTTTAGGATACAACCGACTCTCAGACTTAATTTTAACCGCATCAGCTGGACACAGCTTGCGCTATAATCTATATATACGGCGTGTGCGTTGATTGGAGATGCTTGTTATGCAGAACGACTTGCCGCAGGATAGCCAAGTGCGGCACGACCAACTTGCCCAAAGTTTTGCGGCGCAGCGCGATGCGCTCAACCTTTCGCTGCGCGACGGACTGCGCGATGAGCGTTGGCAGGCGCTGGATATCGAATGGCTATATCACGCCATGTGCGCACATGGCGCGCAGGCGCTGCGCCTCGCCGCTGATCGCGTGCTGGATAGTTTCGATCCCGGCTCGCCCGATGAATACGATCAACGCCTTGCTGAGACCATTCGCAGAGCAGGCGAGACGCTCGCCGATCCTGAGCTGATCGCTTTTGGCGACCTGTGCCTTGAAGGTTTTGCTGCCAATCGCGAGAAGCGCTATGATGCCGTGTTGCCGATGCTCAACAGGCTGCTGGAGCTGAGCCGCGCCTTGCCTGCCGAGCGCCAAGCCATTGCGCACCGTACGCGCGGTCTGCGCTACTTTTGGCTGGAGCACTATCCGCAGGCGTTCGCCGATTTCGATCTCGCCATCTTGTTGAGTCCGCAGCGCCCAGACCTGTACTTTCATCGCGGACGTGCGCAGCACGCGCTGGGCAATTTGCAAGCGGCGCTCGTCGATCTCTCGCAGGCGCTCGCGCTCGATCCTAACGCGCCGAACGCCTATTGGTTTCGCGGCTTGACGCACTACAACATGGGCAACCTGCAAGCCGCGCTCGATGACTTTAACCAGACTATCGCGCTGCAGCCTGACGACGCTGCCAACTATCGCTGGCGCGGACAGGTTTATTACGCCCTTGAGCGCTACGAAGAAGCGCTCGCCGATTTCAATCGCGCCGTCGAGATGAACCCTGAGGATAGCTACAACGTCCATTGGCGCGGCACGCTCTACCACGGCTTGGCGCGCTATCAAGAAGCGCTGGCTGACCTGAGCCGCGCTATCGAGCTGGCGCCGCTCAACGCCAGCAACTATCGCTGGCGCGGCCAAACCTACCTCGACCTTGGCGACTTGCCGGCTGCCGTCGCCGATCTGGAGAAAGCGCTTGTGCTGCAGCCTGACAACGGCTATATCGCCTATCTGCTAGGGCGCGCCCATTATGCACGCGGCGATAAAGAAGCGGCGCTCGCCAGTTTCGATCTGGCAGTGCGCCTGCAGCCTGGCGATCGCTTCAATCATCATTGGCGCGGCACGCTGTACTACGAGCTTGGTCGCTATGCCGAAGCGCTGGAAGATTTCACCATCGCAATCCGATTGAAGCCTGATGAGGAAGAGAATTACTATCTGCGCGGTCGCGTTTTGTACGCCATGAATCGCAAGCAAGAAGCGATCCAAGATTTCACGCGCGCTGCGCAGATCAATCCGAACGGCGGCTTCAATTTTCACTGGCGCGGCAGCGTCAACTACGAGCTGGGCAACTATCAAGCGGCGCTCGCCGATCTCAACCGCGCCATTGAGCTGCAGCCGAACGACGGCTTGAATTACAATTGGCGCGGACGCACGCATTACGCGCTCGGCAATGCGCAAGCGGCGCTCGCCGATTTCAGCAAGGCGATTGAATTGCAGCCTGAGGTCGCCGATTTCTACCTGTTTCGCGGACGCACCTACCTTGACCTGCGGCAGTTTGCGCAGGCGCTTGACGATTGCAATCGCGCAGCGCAGCTGCAGCCTGAGAACGGCTACATTTACTCGCTGCGCGGTCGCGTTTATTTGAGCATAGGCGACCGTGAAGCCGCGCTCGCCGATCTCAATCGCTCGCTCGCCCTAGTGCCTGAGAACGGCAATACGTATTTCTTCCGCGCACAGACTTACCTGAGCATGGGCGACCGCGAAGCGGCGCTCGCCGATATCACGCGCGCCGTTGAGCTGCAGCCTGATGACGAAGAGAACTTGTTCCTGCGCGGACGCATCTACTATGAGATGAACAATCTGCACGCCGCGCTCGCCGATTTCAGCCGCGCTATCGAGCTGGAGCCGCGCAACGGCTTCCTGTGGCATTGGCGCGGCACGGTCTATCACGGCTTGGGACGCTTCCAAGAGGCAATTCAAGACCTGAATAAGTCTATTGCGCTTGGGCCTGAGAGCAGCCTCGATTACAGCTGGCGCGGACGCACATATGCCGCGATGGGCAACTGGCAGGCGGCGCTGAGCGACTTCGACCGCGCCGTGGCGCTGCAACCTGAGAACGGCGCGCATTACTTCCTGCGCGGACGCACGCACGCCGCTATGGGCAACCGCGAAGCGGCGCTGGACGATCTCGGGCGCGCCATTCAGCTCAATCCGAACAACGGCGACGCCTATTACTTCCGCGCGCAGACGCTCTTCGAGATGGGCGAGCCGAGCGCCGCTTTGACCGATATCAACCGCGCCATCGGTCTGCAGCCTGAAGATGCCGCCAACATCGTCTTGCGCGGACGCATTTTCCAAGCGCTGGGCGAGACTCAAGCGGCGCTCGCCGATCTGGATCGCGCCGTGGCGATGCAGCCGCGCAACGGCAACAATTTCTTCTTTCGCGGTCAGGTGTACTTCAATCTTGGCGAGTTTGAGCGCGCTCTGGAAGACTTCCAAGTTGCCTGCCAACTGCAGCCTGAGGATGGCTACAACTTGCTGTGGCTGGGACGCACGCAACGCGAGCTGGGCGAGCATGAAGCGGCGCTGGACGCGCTCAATCGCGCGTTGGAGCGCAGAGTGCCTGATCCGTCCGTCTACTTTTGGCGCGGCCTGACCTTCTCGACGCTGGAGCGCTTCCGCGACGCGCTCGCCGACTTCGATCACTTGGTGGCGTTGCTCGGCGCGCAAGGCATCGAGAACGATAGCGTGTATTCCGTGCGCGGCAGAGCGCACTACGCGCTTGAGAACTATCCTGCTGCGCTCGCCGATCTGAACAAGGCGATTGAGCTGCAGCCGAACGGCGGCATGTACTACTACATGCGCGGCTTGGTCCACCATGACCTGCGCGATTTCGCCAAAGCTGAGGCTGATATGAACCGCGCCGTTGACCTGCAGCCTGCCGATCCGTACGTTTACTTCTGGCGCGGACGCATTTACTTTGAGCAGCGCGAATACGCCTCGGCGCGCCTTGACTTCAGCCGCGCCATTGAGCTGCAGCCTGAAAGCGCCTACAATTGGTATTGGCGCGGACAGCTCAATTACATCCTCGGCAATTTCAACGGCGCGCTGAGCGACCTGCAAGAAGCGACGCGCCTGCAGCCTGAGAATGACGTGAACTATCAGCTGCTCGGCATCATCCACTACGCGCAAAGCGATATGCAGCGCGCGCTAGAGTACTTCAGCAAGGCTATTGAGATCGATCCGAAGAACGATATCAACTATCAATGGCGCTCAGGCATCTATCAGGATAGCGGCGAGTACGATAAGGCGCTGGACGACTTGAATAAAGCGCTCGAAGTGCGCTCAGGCAACGCCTCAACCTACTTTTGGCGCGGCTTGATGATGCTCGATCAAGGGCGCTATCCTGAGGCGCTGAACGACCTGAAACGCTCAGTGGCGCTCGATTCAACCGTCGTGCGCAGCAACATGTGGCTTGGCGTGGCGCGGCAATTGCTGGGCGGCTATGAAGACGCGCTGCTGGACTGGGAAAAAGCGGCGGCGCTGGCTGCCAGCGAGCAAGATGTGCTGCTGCAACAGCGCGACTTGGCAAAATTGGCGCTGATCAACGGTCAATTTGAGCAGGCGAAGCTGCACTATCGGCGTGTGCTTGAAGATATCTGTCCGCTGGACAAACTGCAGACCGAGCTAGGCTTTCTGCGGCGTCTGGCGCGTTTGTTCAGCGCTCGCGAGGATATCCGCAACATGACCGCGTGGTTTGAAGAGCAGATCAGGCGTTGAGTCAGCGGCTCGCGCGCGAGCGTCCTTCACATCGCACGCGAGCCGTCTGATTCCGATCAAGCC
>DAOTWB010000125.1:0-10325 GCA_034436235.1 Anaerolineae bacterium | reverse complement strand
TACCTTCTCATGCGAAGCCTAACACGGATGAATCGCCGACGTTGACGGCGCGAAAGCGTCCTTCTACGCGCGCGTTGCGCCCGACCAAGCTCTGCGCCAAGAGCGTATCTTTGCAGAACGCGCCTTCATCAATGATGCTATCGCGCACAAGGCAATCTTCGATCACAGCGTTAGCGGCGATGGTCACGTGCGGACCGATCACCGAGCGCGCGATGCGCGCCGATGGATCGATGCGCACAGGCGGAATGATGATCGTCTGCGCGTAGTGCGTCAGTTGCGCGCTGTTATCGTGACCGTGATCGAGCAAATAGCGATTGGTCGCCAGCACTGTGTCCGCTCTGCCGCAATCAAGCCACTCTGAGACCTGCCGCGTGTGAAATTTCATGCCGTCTTGCACCATCAATTGCATGGCATCCGCCAGAAAATACTCATTCTTGGTCATGATTCTGCGCGCCATGAGCTGCTCAATGGCTGCCAGCAACGGCAGGCTGCGCGCAAAATAATACAAGCCAACTACGACCAGCTTGTTCTCAGTTGTGGTAGGTTTTTCGACGAAGCGCGTGATCTCACCGCGCTCGTTCAGCGTGACCACGCCAAAAGGACGCGGATCGTCCACCTCTTTGACGAAGATCAGCGCGTCGCTGCCATCTTGCTGCAAGTTGGTCAAATCCGCCTCGAAGAGCGTGTCCACGAAGATGACGAAGACAGGCGTATCCGCCTGCAGATGCTCTTTGGCGAGATAGATGGCGTGCGCCTGACCGAGCATCTCGGTCTGCTCGACGAAGCGCGCCTTGATCGGATAGTTGGCGCGCACATACGCCTCGACTTGATCGCCCAAGTAGCCGACGATGAAGATGTATTCTTCCACATTCAGCGGCGCGAGTTTATCTAACAAGTGACCAAGCACTGCCTTGCCTGCCACGTTGATGAGCGGCTTCGGCTTGGTGAACGTATGCGGACGCAGGCGCGTGCCAAAGCCTGCCAATGGAATAACGACCTTCATGAATGCAAACTCCTCTGTTGTCTTTATTAAGCGCGCTGCGCAGCGTGCGCAGACCGACCTAGGCTTCGATGTAAGCAGGCAGCCGCGTGTGCCACGCTGTGCTTTGCTCATAAGCATAGGCGACGCGCAACGCTTTTTCCTCGCCCAGCGCAGGCGCCAGCAGCTGCAAGCCGATTGGCAGATTCTCGGCATCGTAGCCGCACGGCAGGCTGATGCCACAGATGCCTGCCAAGTTCACAGGCAGCGTGAAAATATCTTCAAGGTACATCTGCAACGGATCGTCCACTTTCTCGCCGATGCGGAAGGCAGTGCGCGGCGCCGTCGGCGTGGCGATCACGTCCACGTCGGCGAAGGCGCGGTCGAAGTCGCGCTTGATCAGCGTGCGACCTTTCTGCGCCTTCAGGTAATATGCATCGTAGTAGCCTGCTGAGAGCGCGTACGTGCCGAGCATGATACGCCGCTTGACTTCCTTGCCGAAGCCTTTGCCGCGCGTGCTGCGATACATATCCCACATGCCGCTGCCATCTTGGAAGCGCGGACCGTAGCGCACGCCGTCAAAGCGCGCCAAGTTCGCGCTCGCCTCAGCCGGCGCGATCAGATAATAGATCGGCAAGCCGTAATCCGTGTGCGGCAAACTCACCTCGCGCAGCTCGGCGCCAAGCGACTCCAAATGCGCGATAGCGGCGCGCACAGCCGCTTCCACCTCAGGCTGCATGCCGCTGATGAAATATTCCTTCGGCACGCCAATGCGCAGCCCTTTGATCTCGCCTGTGAGCGCTGCGCTGTAATCAGGCACAGGCGCGTTCAGACTGGTCGAGTCCATCGGATCGTGACCGCTGATCGCTTGCAGCAGCAGCGCTGCGTCGCGCACAGTGCGCCCGAACGTGCCGATCTGATCGAGCGAGGACGCATAGGCGATCAAGCCGTAGCGCGAGACGCGCCCGTAGCTCGGCTTGATGCCGACGATGCCGCACATCGCTGCCGGCTGCCGCACTGAGCCGCCGGTGTCCGTGCCGAGCGCGCCCATCGCCATGCGCGCCGCGACTGCCGCCGCGCTGCCGCCGCTGCTGCCGCCCGGTATCCGATCCAAGCGATGTGGATTGCGCGTGATGTGGTAGGCGCTGTTCTCAGTGGACGAGCCCATCGCGAATTCGTCGGTGTTGCTCTTGCCGAGCATGATCGCGCCGCTGGCGAAGAGCTTTTGAACGGCTGTGGCAGTGTATGGCGGCACAAAGCCTTCTAAAATGCGCGAGCCTGCTGTGGTCGGCACGCCTGCCGTGCAAAGCACGTCTTTGATGGCGAGCGGAATGCCCAGCAATGGCGCGTCGTCGCCTTGTGCAAGGCGCGCATCGGCTTGGCGCGCCTGCTCAAGCGCGCGCTCAGGCGTCACGGTCAGGTAAGCGCCGATGCGCGGCTCGAGCGCGGCGATGCGCGCAAGGTGCGCCTGAGTCAGCTCAAGCGCGCTGATGCGCCGCGCGCGCAGCGCGCTCAGCGCTTCGGTGATGGTCAGGTCAGTTAGATTCATGTGCGTCTGTGTGCAGCTTGCTCGTCAGGATATCGCCATAACTATACCACGCCTTCTCAGCTGCACAACAGCGCCTTTTGCGACGCATATTTAACACGCTCATAACATGCTCATAACACTTTTTACGCATAATCATGCCGATCGCAACGATTAACTATCTTGGAGAGACGCCTGTGATTCGCAAACGACTGCTCGTTTTGGCGTTGGCAAGCCTGCTCATTATCGCCGCGCTCGGCGCGCCAACACAAGCTCAGGAGAAAATTCAGATCAACTTCGTGCATATCTTCGGCGGTCAGCAAGACTTCCGCTCGCAAGTGGTGCAAGGCATCGCCGATGCTTTCATGGCGCAGAATCCGAACATCGTGGTGAACGTGAGCAGCACCAGCACGGATTACGTCGAGCTGTTCAACAACGCCTTGCTCGCCGCTGAGCAAGGTCAGGCGCCGCACATTGTGCAAGTGGAAGATTCGCTCATCCAGCTGGCGGCTGACTCCGATGTCTTTCATTTGATCGGCGATATTGCCACGCCTGAGCAGCTGGCGACGCTCGACGACCTCTTGCCGACTGTGCGCGCTTACTACACGCTGAACGGCAAGTTGGTCGGTATGCCGTGGAACGCCTCAAACCCGATCTTGTACTACAACCGCACCATGTTCGCCGCCGCAGGTCTTGACCCTGACGCGCCGCCTAAGACCTTTGCCGAAGTGCTGGAGACCTGCGAGAAGATCATGGCGCAGCGCGAGACGCTGAAGATCAACGCCTGCATCAACTTCCCGATCACCTCGTGGTTTGCTGAGCAATGGCTCGCCATGCAGAACGCGCTATTCGTCAACAACGATAACGGACGCAGCGCGCGCGCCACTGAGGCGCTCTTCACCAGCCCTGAGATGTTGCGCGTGGCGGAATTCCACAAGGCGCTCAAAGAGCGCGGCTACTTCACCTACACAGGTCGCGCTAACGATTACAACGGCGAAGGCATCACGTTCCTCAGCAAGCGGACTGCCATGACCATCAGCAGCACGGCAGGCTTGACGCTCTTCATGAACTTCAGCAAGGCGCAAGGCTTCGAGCTTGGCACCGCGCCGCTGATCCTGCCCGATGAGCGCGCCGACAATGGCGTGACCGTCGGCGGCGCCAGCGTCTGGGTGACCAAAGGGCATTCTGAGGCGGAGACCAAAGCCGCTGTGGACTTCATCTTCTTCCTGACCAACACTGAGAACGATATGACTTGGCACAAAGGCACAGGTTACTTTCCGATCCGCAAAAGCTCAGTGGAACGCCTGACCGCCGAAGGCTGGTTCGAGCAAAATCAGCCCTTCGCTATCGCCGTCAATCAGCTGGTGAATTCGCGCGGTAACATCGCCAACGCTGGCTTCGTGGTCGGAGCATCGGCTGAGCTGCGCGAGGCGCTGACCAAAGCCTTCCAGTCTATCGTGGATGGCGGCGAGACGCCTGAGGCAGCCTTGGCAGCCGCCAAACAAGCCGCCGATCGCGCTTTGGCGGAATACAACGCTGTGGTCGGCAATTGAGCGCTGATTCGTAATCGCTATGGCTGATGAGCGTCTGCAGAAGCTATCCGTGCGCGCCATCACGGCGTTCGTCATCGTCTTCTCGGTGTGGTTCGTAATCGCAGAGCGCGACGGCTTGCTGCGTCTGCTGACGTGGCTGCTGGCAGGCTTGGCTGACGCGCCGCGCGCGCTTGAGGCGCTCATCAGCTATTACGCGACGCTGCCGTCTGAGCCGCTCCTGCTCTCGGCAGGCGTCGGCGGCTTAGCAGGCGGCATCGTCAGCCACTTGATCTGGCGGCGCGCTGTGCGCACAGGCAAGCGCGTGCCACAGCGCGCGCTCGGCTTGGCGCTCGGCATCGGAGTTGGCATGGCAGGCGCGCAAATTGCGGCGACTGCCACGCAACACTGCACCTATCGTCCTGAGGCGAGCGCCGCTGAGACGCTGCTCGGCGTCGTCCTGACGGCGCTCACGGCGATCGCCGTCTTGTTGCCACTCTGGACGCTGCTCTTAGGCAGACGCCGCTTTGAGCAAGCCGAGTCGGGCTATTTTCGAAGTCGCGGACTTGGCTATATTTTGCTGCTGCCTACGCTGCTGAGCCTGTTGATCTTCCTGTACTATCCGAGCGCGCAGATGTTCAATATGTCGCTCATGGCGCGGCGCTTTCCGATTCGGACTGAGCGCTTCGTCTGCTTGGGCAACTACATCAGCCTGCTCAACGATGTCGTCTATCAAAACAGCCTGCTGACCACGTTCCTGATCACCATTTTCGTGGTCTTGGGCAGCATGGTGACCGCGCTCGGCATTGCGGTGCTTGCCTCGCAAAAAGTGCGTGGCGCGGCGCTCTATCGCACGCTGCTGATCTTTCCGTTCGCGCTCTCGCCGGTCGTCTCGGCGGCTGTCTTTCAGGCGATGTTCCGCGAAGGCGGCAGCGGTTTGATCAACTATCTGCTCGATCTGACGCTCGGCGTGCAGCCGGGATGGCTGCGCGACGCGATGTTGGCGCGCTTGGTGGTCGTCTTCGCGGCGATTTGGAACATCCTCGGCTTCAACATCATTTTTTATGTGGCAGGGCTGCAAAACGTGCCGCGCGACCTGCAAGAAGCAGCCGCCATTGATGGCGCCAATCGCGTCCAGCGTTTTTTCCGCATTGTGCTGCCGATGCTGGCGCCGTATACCTTCTTTCTGTTGGTGACCAACGTGACCTACGCCTTCTATGGCATTTACGGCGCGATCGATATGCTCACGCAAGGCGGACCGCCGATCGGCGCGGCAGGCGCGCTAGGCGGCGCCACAGAGATGCTGATCTACAAGCTGTATCAAGATGGCTTCAGACCGGGCGCGCCGATCGGCTCAGCCGCTGCGCAAGCCGTCTTTCTGTTCACCATCGTGGCAGGGCTGACCGTCCTGCAATTCCGCACCATCGAGCGCAACATCACTTACGGAGGCTGATCGTGAACGCTTTGCGCAAGCGTCCGCGCTTTGGCGTGCATTTGGCGCTGAGCATCGTCTGCTTCATCATGTGCCTGCCGGCGCTGTATGCGCTGCAGGTTGCCACGCTGGATATCGTGGCAGCGTTTCAGGCGCCGCCGCAGCTTTTTCCGCCGGGCAACGCGCTCGGCGCGAACGTCGCCACGCTCTTCGAGCGCTTGCGCTTCGATCGGCTGATTCTGAACACGACCGTCGTCTCGCTCGCCATTGTGATCGGCAAGACGGTCTTGGCGCTCTTGGCAGGCTTGGCGTTCGTCTACTTCCGCTTTCGCGGCAAGGTCGTCCTGTTCTTCTTCGTGCTGCTCACCTTGCTGATGCCGACCGAGATCATCATCCTGCCGCTCTTCAACCTTGTGGCAGAGCTGGGCTGGACTCAGACCAATCCAAACCTTGCGCTGACCTTTCCTTTCCTCGCCACAGCGACTGGCGCTTTTCTTTTCAGGCAGCACTTCTCGAACATTCCGCGCGAACTGGCGGATGCCGCGCAAATTGACGGCGCTTCGCCGTTGCGCTTCTTGTTCGCCGTGCTGATTCCGATGAGCTGGAACGTGATCGCGGCGCACGCCTTGATTCAATTCATCGCCAGCTGGAATCAGTACATATGGGCGCGTTTGGTGCTGCCGCCTGATCGCTTCGAGGTGCAGTTGATCCAGATCGGCGTGCGCAACGCCGGCAGCGGTCCGCAGACCGACTTCGGGCTGCTGATGGCGGCGGGCATTGTGGCGTCTTTGCCGCCGCTGATCCTATTCCTCTTGCTGCAGAAGCAATTCATGAGCGGCTTCGCCATCACGCACGATAAGTAGCGCACAAAAGTTCGCAGTGTGCAAAGCGCGCGCAGCGGCTTAAAATTGACACAACGACCTGAAGGCGCTCAGAAGAATAGTTTCAGCAGGAGCGGTAAAAATGTCCACTAAGACGGCTTGGATCGAGAGAGAGATGGCGGCGCTGCGCGAGCAGGGCTTATTCAACACCATTCGCACGATTGAATCGGCGCAAGGCGCGTGGATCACGGTTGACGGTCGCCGTGTGCTGAACTTTTGCACCAACAATTACCTCGGTCTGGCGAGCGATCCGCGCTTGATCGCGGCAGCTGAGCGCGCCATGCGCACGCACGGCGTCGGACCGGCGGCAGTGCGCAGCATCGCAGGCACAATGGACTTGCACGTGGCGCTTGAGCAGCGCTTGGCAGCCTTCAAAGGCGTCGAGGCGGCGATCACGTTTCAGAGCGGCTTCAACGCCAATTTGGCGACCATCCCTGCGCTGGTCGGCAAGGGCGATATCATCTTCAGCGATGAGCTGAATCACGCCAGCATCATTGATGGCGCACGGCTCAGCCGCGCCGAGATCGTGCGCTACAAGCACGCTGATGTGGACGATCTGCGCCAGAAGATCGAAAGCACGCCGTTCAGCGCCGAGACGCGCCGCCTGATCGTGACGGACGGCGTCTTCAGCATGGACGGCGACATCGCGCCGTTGCCTGAGATTTACGAATTGGCGCGCCAACACGACATCCTGCTGATGGTGGACGACGCGCACGGCGAAGGCGTCCTCGGTCACGGCGGACGCGGCATTGTGGATCATTTTCAGCTGCACGGCAAGGTGGATATCGAGGTCGGCACGCTCAGCAAGGCGTTTGGCGTGGTCGGCGGCGTGGTGGCAGGCAACGCGATCATCATCGAGTGGTTGCGGCAACGGGCGCGTCCATTTTTGTTCAGCAGCGCCATGACCGTGCCAGATGTGGCGGCTTGCCTTGCCGCGCTCGATATTTTGGAGAATAGCACTGAGCTTGTGGATCGGCTGTGGCGCAACGCGGAGTTCTTCCGCCGTGAGATGCAGACGCTCGGCTTCGATGTCGGCTTCTCACAGACGCCGATCGTGCCTGTCATGCTGGGCGAAGCGCCATTGGCGCAACGCTTCAGCCGTCAGCTGTTTGAGGAAGGCGTGTTCGCCATGGCGATCGGCTATCCAACAGTGCCACATGGCAAGGCGCGCATCCGCGTGATGAATAGCGCCATGCACAGCCAATCCGACCTTGAGCAGGCGCTGAGCGCTTTTGAGAAGGTTGGCAAGGCGCTGGCAGTCATCAACTAGCGATGCAGGAACGCACGCCTGTGCAGCGCCTGCGGATCACGTTCGCCAAGCGCGGCGCGCTCAAGTTCATCGGACATCTCGATCTCGCCAAGACGTGGGAACGCATTCTGCGGCGCGCGCAGCTGGCGCTCGCCTATACGCAAGGCTTCAACGCGCATCCGCGCTTGCAATTGGCGTCGCCGTTGCCGCTCGGCATCACCAGCGAGTGCGAGCTGCTGGATATCTGGCTAGAGCGCGCTGAGTCGCTCGAAGGCTTGGCGGAACGCTTGATGGCGGTCAGTCCGCCTGACCTGCCGATTTTGAAGATTGAGGAAGTGCCGCTGCGCGCGCCTGCTTTGCAAACAGTGGTCGAGAGCGCGGTCTTTCGCATCACGCCGCGCGCGGACTCAGCGCCTGAGGCAGTGGCAGGCATGGCAGAGCGCGTCGCGGCGCTGTTGGCGCAGCCGCACATCTTGCGCACGCGCCGCGAGAAAGCCTACGATCTCAAGCCGCTCATCCGCTCGTTGCAAATCGGCGCGGACGGCGCGCTCTACGCCGATCTGTACAGCACGTCCAGCGGCACAGGTCGCCCTGATGAGCTGCTGGAAGCGCTCGGCTATCAAGTGGTTGATTTCGACGTGCAGCGCGTGGCGTTGCGCCTGCGCGCTGCGCCAAGCGACGTCGCCGCGCCTGATGAGGCACCGCTCGCTGAAGACGACGCGCTTTGAAACGCGACTTGCACTTGCGCGGCGCGCTTGAATCGGACACAATTGGCGGCAAAGTTCTCACGCGCCTTAAGTCGCCTCTGGAGGCAAGTTGTTCGCATGGGCAGCCGTATCCTTGTTGTGGAAGATAACGCCGATAATCGCGTCTTGATCATGGATGTGTTGGATTCGATGAATTATGAAGTCATCATCGCGACCGATGGCGAGGAAGGCGTCAAAAAAGCGAACGCTGAGCGCCCTGACCTGATCCTGATGGATATCTCGCTGCCACAAATGGACGGTCTGACTGCCACGCGGCGCATCAAAGCCACGCCTGAGCTACAACACATCCCGATCATCGCCCTGACTGCTCACGCGATGGTTGGCGATCGCGAGCGCGCGCTCGATGCAGGCTGCGATGACTACGTCTCCAAGCCGATTGACCTGCGCGAGCTTGCCAACAAGCTGACGCGCTACTTGCAAGCATGAGCCTGCCCATTCCCTATCCCAAGCGCGACCTCGCTGAGCCTGAGCGCGGCGCTGTGCGCGACGAAGCGAGCCTGCGCAGTTTGCTGTGTCACATCGGACGGCAGCTGCACGAAGCCGGCTGGCTGAGCGGCACGGCGGGCAGCCTGAGCGCACGGCTGGACGCGACGCACTTGCTCTTGACGCCGACTCAGCTCGCCAAAGGCTTTTTGCAGCCCGATCAGCTCTTGAAGATCGCTTTTGAAGATGCGCTGGCTGCTTCGGAAGGCGAGCCGTTGCTGCACGCGCTGTGCTACCGTCAGCGCGCCGATCTGCACGGCGTGTTGCTCGCGGCGCCGCCGCACGCCATCGCGCTCACGCTCGCCAATCTGAGTATGCGCACATGCGTGCTGCCCGAGGCAATCATCCTGCTCGGCTTGGTGCCGACTGCCGCTTATAGCGCGCCGTACAGCGCCGAGCAATGCGAGGCAGTCCGCGTCTTGGTCGCTGAGCATGACGCGCTGCTGATCGCGCACAGCGGCGCGCTGACGGTCGGCGCGGACTTGTGGGAAGCCTTTTTGCGCATGGAAGTGCTGGAACACACGGCGAGCGTTTTGCAGCGCGCGGCGCAGCTGGCGCCGCTGCCGACCTTGCCGCCGCATGAGGTGGCGCGTCTGTTGCGCATTCGCCAGCAGCGCGGCTATTGGCGTCACGGCGACGCCGAGCGCTTCTGTCAGATGTGCGGCGTGTGCTAGGGCAAGCTCGCCAGACCTGCTTGCTGCAACATGGCGCGCACTTGGCTCAACGCTGCCGCTTCCTGACCGTCGGCGTAGAATTCCAAGCCGAGCGTGCCGCTGAAGCGCAGCGCTGCCAGTTTACGGAAAATATTGGCGAAATTGATCTCGCCCGTGTTCGGCGCGCCGCGCGTTGGCACGTCGCCGATATGCACGGTCGAATACAAGCCGTGATAGGCTTCCAAGCCGTAGATCAGGTTGCCCGCCGTGCGCTGCTGATGGTAGCAATCGAAGGCGAGCCGCAACTGCGGATGATTGACGCGCCGCACCACATCCGCCGCAAGCGCGTGCGTATGCACCAATATCTCGCCGTGCAGATCGAACGTATTCAGCGCCTCAAACCAGACCTCCACCGTCGTCTTCTCCACCAGCTCCATCACGCGCGCCGCGCCTTCCAGCAGATTGGCGTACTGCTCAGCAGGCGTGTAACGACGGCTGAGCCGCTCTGCCCAGCCGTCAGGCGCAATTTGATTGCTGAACATGAACAGCCGCCGCACGCCGTAGCGCTCTGCCATCGCAAGCGACTCTGCCCACGCTTCAAGGCAGGCGCTGTGCCGCGCTGAATCGACCAGACTGCCGCACGCATTGTCAAAGGTATCTGAGAAGGTCACGCCGTGCCTGCGGCAAGCATCGGCGATCTCATCTATCGGTCGTTGCCGCCATGCCCAGACCTGCACGCTGCGCACGCCGAGCGCCGCGCACGCCGCCACGCGCTCAGGATACGGCAAGGCTCTGAACCAAAAATCGAGATAGGCTGTCAGCGTGAT
>DAOTWB010000124.1:0-14373 GCA_034436235.1 Anaerolineae bacterium | reverse complement strand
ACTCTTTCCCACCACGAAGATCTTCCGATCTGTCGAAGCCGATGAGCGTTACGCAGCATCTTGGCAAGCGTGGGCGATCATGGAGCGCGATCTGGGTCGCTATGACGAGGCGCGGCGCTTGTTTGGGCGCGCGGTCGAAGCCGATGAGAATCATGCACCTGCGTGGCAAGCGTGGGCGATCATGGAGCGCAACCTAGGGCGGCACAGCGAAGCGAAACGCTTGCTGGAACAAGGTCTGCAGCACGTCCGCGATAGGCGCGGCAAGGGCTTGCTGCACTCAACCTTAGGCGGCTTGTTGGCAAGCGGCGGCAATCTAGCAGCTGCTGAGAGGCACTTCCGCAAGGCGCTAGAACACAACGACGAGGACGCGATGACGCACTACTACTTCGCCATTAACGTTTTGCTGCGCGCGAATCGGCGCGAGGAAGCCTGCCGTCATCTGTGCCGCGCTAAGGCGCTGCGCATCAAAAAAGAATATCAGCGGCGGATGATTGAGAGCGCCATTCAGCGCAATGGCTGCCAGTGTCGGCAATAGCGCGCTAGGCGCTACGGAATGCCGCGATTGACCGCTGCGCGCAAGCCTTCCCAGACTGTGGCGAGATTGATCTGTCCGCTGACGATGAGCGCCGTCCACAATGCCGCGATCAGCCATGTCTGAAGCGCCAGCTGAGCGCGCCGCGCTTGGAGCGTCTCAGGCATCAGCGCGATGATCAAGACCATGATCAAAGTCACTGAGACCACAGGCGCCATCACGGGAAAATCCACCATGTGATGCGCGCCGAAGCCTGCCAGAGCCGCCAAGGCGCCTGCGCGGACGACGCGTTCTGTGCCGTGCGCCTTTCGCCACGCGATAATGCCTGTGCGCATGGTGATGAACGTGGTGGCAGTGAGCGCCGCCACGCCGAGCAAGCCTAGCTCAGCTGCGATGTGCAGCGGCGCATTGTGCGCATGGATGTGCAACATCACAAAGCCGGGACGATTCGGCAGCGGCTGATAAAATTTGGCAGTGAACAAGCCGTTGCCTGTCAGCGGCTGTGCAGCAAGGTAATCGAGCGCTTGGCGGTACAGAATCAGGCGCGGTTCATCGCTGCGCGCAGCGATCAGCAGAAGTCCTGCGCCGATCAGAATTGGCGTCACGCCTGCAATCGCCCAGACGGCGCGGATGCGTCCGCCGCTCGCCGTCCAAGCGCCGACCGCGGCTGCAGCGATCATGCCGAGCCATGCGCCGCGGCTGCCTGTGAAGTAGATTGCGACGCACAGCGCGGCGACAAACGCGCCGAGCACAGCGCGACGCAAGCCGTGCGCCATGCGCGGCGGCGGCGCCAAAAAGCGCGCCACTGCCAACGGCGTCACCAAGACCAAGAAAGCAGCTAGGATATTCGGATTCTCAAGGCTGCCGGCAATCCGATCAATTCGCGGCTGTCCGATCTGCCGCAACGCCGTGATGAGCGGCGGAATGGCGCTCAGCAGCAGCGCGTCAACGGCGCGCAGACGTCCTACACTGTGACGGATCACATCGTGCAAGCTGTACCACAGCGCGATGTAAAGTGCTGCGAACCATAAGCCGTACGCTATGCGCGGCAGCTTATCGAGATTATCTGCGGTCGAAATGGCGAACGCGGCAAGCCACACTGGCATGACGAGATCGAGCGCTGTGCGTTCCCACACCAAACGCCGCGCCGTGCGCCACAGCAGCCACGCGCCGAAGGCAATCGCGAGCAGCCACAGCGTGCGCGGCGCAATGGTCATGCTCATGGCGCCGCGCCAAGCGCCGCCTTCGAAGGTCATGTATGCTAAGCCGAGCGTCAGCGCGATGCTCGGCAGCGTGAAGGCGCGCCAATCCATCAGCCTGTCGTCTTCATGCCTGCAGCGATGCCGTTGATGGTAGCCAAGACGGCTTCCAGCACAGCGGCGCGCTGTGGATCGGATTCGGGCAAGCGGCGCAGCTCGCGCAGCAGCTCCACTTGGATGAAATTGAGCGGATCCACATATGGATTGCGCCGCGCGATTGAACGTTGCATCACTGGCGACTTCGCCAGCAGCTCAGGTTGCTCGGTCAAGCGGCAAATCCAGCGGCAAGCGCGCGCGTGTTCTTCCTGAATGCGATTGAAAATGTGCTTGCGCAGGCGTTCATCTGCCACCAGCTCAGCGTAGAGCGCGGCAATGCCCATATCTGCTTTGGCAAGGTCAAGCTCTACGTTCGCGATCAGCGTCCGAAAGAAGCGCCAGCCTTCGTACATCTCGCGCAGCAAACGCTCATCGCCCTGCTCAGCGAACACTTCCAGCGCATAGCCAACGCCATACCAGCTCGGAATGATGGCGCGGCATTGCATCCACGAGAAGACCCATGGGATGGCGCGCAAGCCATCGAAGCCGCCGCCGCGCCGCCGCGCAGGTCGCGAGCTGATCGGCAAGTTCGATAGCTCATCAATCGGCGTCGCCTGCTGCCAGTACTCCAGAAAGCCTTGCGTCTCGTAGACGAGCGAACGATAGGCGCGCTCGCCTTCCGCGCTCAGTGTCTCCATTGCAGCGCGCCATGCCTCGCGCGGCGGCGGACGGCGCGGCGCGATGTACGCGAGCAATACGGCGTTCAGCACTTGATGCAAATGCCGCCTGCCAATGGCAGGATTGCTGTAGCGATAGGCGATCACCTCGCCTTGCTCCGTGATCTTGATGCGTCCGTGCAGCGTGCCTGCAGGCGCTGAGAGAATCGCGCTGTTGGTCGGCCCGCCGCCGCGCCCGATGCTGCCGCCGCGCCCGTGAAACAGCTCCAGCTGCACGCCATGTTCAGCGCAGACTGCTGCCAAGCGCTCTTGCGCTGTATACAGACTCCAGTTTGAAGCCAGATAGCCGCCATCTTTGTTGCTATCCGAGTAGCCGAGCATCACCTGCTGCCGCATTCCGCGTGCGGCAAGGTGCGCGCGATAGACCTCGTTCTGGAATAGCGCGCGCATGATGTGCGGCGCGGCGTTCAGGTCATCTACCGTCTCGAAGAGCGGCACAAGGTCTAGGCTGTGCTGAACGCCGACCTCATGCGCAAGGCGCAACATGCCAAGCACATCGCTGGCGTGCTGAGTCATGCTGGCGATGACCGTATCAATGCAATCCTTGCCATAGCGCCGCTGCGCGCGCGCGATCATGCGCCATGTGGCGATCACCTGCTCAGTGACGGCGGAAAAGCGCGGCTCGGCAGGGAAGAGCGGACGCGAACTGACGATCTCGCGAGTCAAGAGCGCTTGGCGCTCTGCCTCAGGCAAGGCGGCGTAGTCTTCGCAGACGCCGTAAGCGCGGAACAGCTCAGCCAATGCAGTGCTGAAGCGCCGAGCATCCTCGCGCACATCCAGCGGCGCCAGATGCAAGCCGAACAAGCGCACTTTCTGGATCAGACGACGCACGGCGCCATTCGCCACGTGCGTGCCGCGATTCTCGCGCAGGCTGCTCTCGATCAGCCGCAAGTCGCTGAGCAGGTCGGCTGTGGTGGCATAATAATCCGTGCTGAGGCGCGTGTAGACGATATCGAGGTATTGGCGATACAGCTCGCCGGGATACTTCGGATGCGCGTGCGCGTTGGGCAGCGCAGCGCGCAACGCCTCAGAGACGTTCACAAGATCAGCGGATTGCGTCAGATGATCGCGCAGAAAGGCGATCTCGCGCAAGTACAGGTCGCGAGCGGCAGCGCGCATCGTAGCGAGCGTCTCAAGCGTCACATCGGCGGTCACATTCGGATTGCCGTCGCGGTCGCCGCCGATCCAAGAGGCGTAGCGCAGCAACGGTGGCAAGTCGTCCCAGCTTTCCTCAGGATAGTGCGTCTGGAGCGCTTCTTGCAGCTCAGCGTAGATATCGGGCAGCAACTCTACGAGCGTCGAGGTCAGAAAATAGACGCCGAAATCCACTTCATCGGCAACTGTGGCGCGCGCCGCGCGAGTCGGTCGCGTCTGCCAGAGTTCTTCGATCTCTTCAGAGATCGCTGCCAGCACTGCGCGTCGCTCGCGCGGCAAGAGCGACGTGCGGTCGTGCTGCGCCAACCATTGCGCGATATGCCGCTGTTTGATCAGCACTTCTTTGCGCTTTGCCTCAGATGGATGCGCGGTCAGCACAAGCCGAATGCCGATCTGTGAGATCATCGCGCGCAATTGCGATGCAGGGATGCCTTCAGCGCGCAGCTCACGCACGGCAGCTTGAATCGATTCTTCTAGCTGATCGTCGCGCTCGCGTTGGCGCAAAACGCGCAGCCGCTGCTGATCTTCGGCGATGTTGATCAGCTGAAAGTAATTGCTGAAGGCTTTGATCAAGATTTGCTTGGCGGGCAAGTCGAGCGCGGCGATGGTCGCCTGCAGGCTGGCAGTGTGCTGCGAATTATCAGGCTCAGCGCGGCGCGCACGGCTCTCAGCGCGCACGCGCTCAACAAGCGCAAGAGCGTCCTCGCCGTGCTGCTCACGGATGATCTCGCCCAGCAAGCCGCCCAGCAAGCGGATATCGGCGCTGAGCGCTGCGGTCAAATCGGAATTAGCGCTTTGCGGCGTGGTCATGTCTTCCATCTTCAGGTCAGCTTGAGCTTGCGCTGATCCTACCACGATCCACAGGACTGCACTAGCTATCTTTCAGAGACGGCTCAGGCGCTGAGATGATCTGGGCGTGTTCAGGCTCAGGCGCATAAGGCTCGTCCTGAGCGCTCTGGGCAGGCAAAGTGAGCATGGCGCAGACTTGCGCCAACATCTGCCGATCCTCAGGTGCGCTGATCAGCAAGAGCTTATCGCGCGCGGCAAGCGTTGTGCTGCCGCTCGGCACAAAGGTCTGTCCGTCGCGCCCGATCAGCACGACAAGCACGCCTGACGGCAAGCCGACATCCAACAATTGCCGTCCGATGGCGGCTGAGTCAGGCGGCAGCACAATCTCAACGGTCGCTTCTTTGAGCGGCATCTCAGGCGCGGGCGCGTGACGGGCAGGCGGCGGCGACTCAACGCCGAGCCAACGTGCGATCGGTATGATGGTCGGACCTTGCAACAGCACGGACGCTAACACGGCAAAAAAGACGAGGTGAAAGAGCGTGTCAGCTTTTGGCAAGCCTGCCAAGAGCGGAAAAGTCGCCAAGATGATCGGCGCTGCGCCGCGCAAACCGACCCAACCGACCATCAAGCGCTCGCGCAGCGTGAAGCGCGAGAACAAAAGCGCGACCAACGCACTGAACGGACGCGCTACCAACATCAAAAAGAGCGCCACGATCAAGCCCATGCCGACCATTGGCACAAGCCGCGACGGAAAGACTAGCAAGCCAAGCGACAGGAACATCGCGATCTGCATCAGCCATGCCATGCCGTCATGGAAGCGCGTCAGGCTCTTTTTGTGGATGAAATCGCGGTTGCCCAGCAACAGCGCCGCCAAATACACTGCTAAGAAGCCGCTGCCGCCAAGCGCCGCCGTCACGCCGTACGTGAACATAGCGAGCGACAACGTCAACACAGGATATAGACCGTCGTACTCAAGGCGCAGACGATTCAGCAGCCACAAGCCGATCTGTCCGATCAACAGACCGCACAGCACGCCTAAGACCATCTGTTGCATGAAAAATATGAATAGCCAACTGATCGGCAGTTCAGGCTTGCTGATCAGCGTGACAAATGCGATGGTCAAAAAGACCGCCATTGGATCGTTGCTGCCGGCTTCCAGCTCCAAGAGCGGCTCTAACTTGCCGCGCAGATGCACGCTACGTCCGCGCAGGACGGCGAAGACAGCTGCAGCATCGGTTGAGGACAGGATCGCGCCGAGCAACAAGCCTTCCAACAAGCCGAAGTGCAGGAAGGCATGCGCAAAGAAGCCGACCAAAATGGCTGTGATGACCACGCCGAGCGTCGCTAGCGATAGACCGCTGCGCAAGGTCGCCTTGACCACATGCCAATCTGTCTCCAAGCCGCCTGCGAACAGGATCAGCGCAAGCGCCACGACGCCGATTGCCTGCGCCAACGCCGCGTCGTCAAACGCAATGCCGCCGATGCCTTCGCTGCCTGCCAACATGCCCAGCAGCAGGAACAGCAGCAGCGAAGGCACACCAAGCCAGCCGGCTGCCTTGCTGGCGAGAATGCTCAACAGCAGGAGCGCTGCCACGACGATCAATACTGCTTCAACTGCCATTCCACCTCCTGTTGAGTTTTTTCAATCGTTTATAACAAATTATCAGCGATAAGTCATATCCAAGATCGCGCTCTAGCTTTTTCTCGGCTACAATCTTGAACTGCACTTGATTTGAAGCAACGGAGCTTTTGATGACCGAGAACGCTCGCGCCAACACGGTCGTGATCTTTGGCGCCTCAGGCGATTTGACGCAGCGCAAGTTGATCCCTGCGCTGTACAACTTGTGCCGCAAACAACGCCTGCCCGAAAATTTGCAGATCGTCGGCGTCTCGCGCTCGCCGCTCTCACATCAGGCGTTCCGCGCCAAGCTGCGCGATGGCGCCATCGAATTCACGAACCACACCTTCGATCAAGCCGCTTGGGATGCCTTTTGCGAGCGCCTGTTTTACGTCAGCGGCGATGCTACACAATTGGACGACATGCGGAAGCTGAACGCTTTCCTGTGCGAGCGCGAAGGCGGCGCGGCGAATCGCTTGTATTACCTCTCAACGGCGCCTGCGCTCTACATGCCGATTGTGGCGAATCTGGGCGCGCTGCAGCTCTGCACAGAGCGACAAGGTTGGCGGCGTGTGATCGTGGAGAAGCCTTTTGGCTACGATCTGGCTTCGGCGCGCGCTTTGAACGCTGCCTTGCGCGAAGTCTTCGCCGAGCATCAGATTTATCGCATTGATCACTACCTAGGCAAAGAGACGGCGCAGAATATCTTGTTCTTGCGCTTCGCCAACACGATTTTCGAGCCGATCTGGAATAGGAATTACGTTGAATACGTCCAGATCACGGTCGCTGAGCAAGTGGATGTCGGTCATCGCGGACAGTATTACGATCAGTCAGGCGTGCTGCGCGATATGTTCCAAAATCACTTGCTGCAGCTTCTTGCGCTGATCGCGATGGAACCGCCATCTTCCTTCGAAGCGGACGCCGTGCGCAATGAGACAGCGAAGGTGCTGAACGCGATCCGACCTGTAGCGCTTCAAGATACCGTCCGCGCGCAGTATGAAGGCTACCGCCAAACTGAAGGCGTCGCGCCCGACTCGCAAACAGCGACCTATGCCGCAGTGCGCCTGTACATAGATAATTGGCGCTGGCAAGGTGTGCCGTTCTATTTGCGCTCAGGCAAGGCGATGGCGCGCAAGACGAGTGAAGTGATCGTGCGCTTTCAGCATCCGCCGCACCTGATGTTCAACTTGCCGCAAGATCGCCACTTTGAAGCGAACACGCTCAGTATCTGCATTCAGCCCGATGAAGGCATTCACCTCAAGATCGAAGCCAAAGTGCCTGACTCATATCAAGAGTCGCGCACTGTGGATATGACCTTCAGCTACAAGCAGACCTTCGGCGAGAACGCCATTCCCGAAGCCTACGAGCGGCTGCTTCTGGACGCTCTGAACGGCGATGCATCGCTCTTCGTGCGCAGCGACGGCATTGAGCGCTCATGGCAGATCATCGATCCGATCATCGCAGGCTGGCAGAGCGCCGCTGCGCCGCCGTTGGTCACTTACGCGCGCGGATCGTGGGGACCTGAAGCGGCTGACCAGCTTTTAGCGCGCGAGAACCATCATTGGCGGCAGTATTGCGGCAGTTGATTCTCACTCCACCTGCACTGTGCCGATGACCAGCGCGTCGCCGCCGTCCACAGGCAGACGGACGCCGTCGTCTAGTGCGTACAGCACCACGCTGACCTGATACTGACCGCGCGGTAGGTTCGGCGCGATGATCACGCCGTGCGTATCGCGCACAGGCACGTTCGGCTGCCAGAGCGTGGTGAGCGTGCGATTGTTGTTCGGCTCGGCGTCGCGCTGCGCTGCCAAACGTCCGAATGAGTCGAGCAGCTGGACTGAGACGCGATAGCGCGTCGTCAAGCGCTGATCCGTTTGCCAAGTCAGCGCCACGCCAAGCACGTCGCCTGCCCTGATGCGCTCAGCGCTCAGGGCGACCTCACGCAAGGTGATCGATTCTCCAAAGCGCGCCATGACCGAGCGCGGCGCGCCGAGCGCATTGAGCATGGCGTAGCGCACAAGGCGCACATCGCCAAACCATGCCGTGTCAATCTCATAGGCGCGTTCGCTCAGCACCTGCTCAACGATGCGACGTGGATCGCGCTCAGCTTCGCCCCAGAAAACGGCGAACAAGCGCCGATGCGCCGCGATAATCGCCTCAGTTTGCCGCCGCGTTTGCCCGTCGTCGCCGCCTAGACCTTCAGGTAAGCCGTAGAGCGGCAGATCGCCCGTGTAATAATATGTGAACACCTCGATTTGATTCGGCGCGCTGAGCAAGATTGCGTCGCCTTGGCGTGCCTCGCGCGCGATGTACGCCGCCAGAGCGCGGTAGTCGCTGCGCGCATATGCCGCGTTGTTATACAAGTTGTGAATGCCGTGACTGGCTGTGCTGAGCAGCCCATAGCCGAGCAGCAGCGCGGCAAGGCGCGGCAGCGCTTCTTGCACGACGACGAAATTGCCTGTGCCAAGTTCCCACAGCAGCCAAAGTCCGCGCGCGACTAGCAGCGCCGCCGCGATCTGCATCGGCAGCAGGAACTTCAGGTTCTCCGCGCGATACAGATCGAAGGCGAGGAAGATGAAGACGCCGATGCTCAGCCAGAGCGTTGGCACGGCGCGCCGCCACCACAAAGACGCCGCGCGCTGTGGACGCCGCAGCCAATCGCCTGCTGCTGCGCCGATTGAAGCGCTCATCAGCGTCAGGACGACCAGCGCTTGATTCAGGCGCTCAAAAGTGTTGCCATAAAGCAGCCATGCGCCGATCACGCCGAGCTGATTGACCGTCGCCAACGTCTCGCGGCTCGCCTGACTCCAGCCGCTCAGTTGCCCGAGCGCGATCGGCAACTGCGGCAGGAAGAGCGCGACGGTCAGCGCATTTGCGGCTAGGTAAGCGCCGAGCGGACGCCGCTCGCGGCGCGCCGCGAACCACAGCGCGAAGAGCGCGCCTTGCGCCGCCAAATTCAATGGATAGGCGTAGTGTGTGTACAGACCTGCCGCGTTGCAGAGAGCCATGCCGATCAAAAGCGACGGACGGCGCGTATCGAGCCATTTCACAAAGCACAGCATGGCGAGCGCGGCAATTAGCGCTAAGAGCGCGTACATGCGCGCCTCTTGACTGTAATAGATGCTGAAAGTATTCAGCGCGGTCAAAAATGCCGCCACCATGCCGACGCTCGGCGCGAACAGCGCAGCGCCGAGCGCGTAAGCGCAGGCGACGCTCAGCACGCCGCTCAAGGCCGAGAACGCGCGCAAAGCGAACTCGCTCTCGCCCGTCAAGCCTGACCATGCTTTGAGCAGCAAGTAGTAGAGCGGCGGATGGATATCGCGGCTGGCAGCGCTCAGCAGCTCAGGCAGCTCACGCTGAATCAGGCGCAGCGTGTTGCCTTCGTCATGCCAGAGCGATTGTGCTGCCAGCGCGTGGAAGCGTAAGAGAGCCGCCAGCAAGAGCGCGACGAGCGGCAATAAGCGATAGGCGCGCGCGTTCAGCCAAGCGCGCCATATGGCGCTCAGCACAGGCTGAGTCACGGCTCGCGCTCTTGCAGGCTCTCAGCCAGCAGCTGTGCAGCGGCGCTGCTCGGATCGAGTTGGCGCGCCACAACGCGCTCAATGATCGCCTGTAGGTGCGCCGCGCCGACCTGCTCGATCAAGCGCGCCAAGAGCAGATCGCGCAGCCGCTCGGCGATCTCAGCGCTGAGACTGGCGCGTTCGCGCAGCCGTTGTGCGCCGCTCGTCTGCAAATAGGCGCGATGCTCAGCGATTTTCGCCAGAAGCTCGGCGACGCCTGTGCCATTCGTGGCGACAGTCTGCACAATTGGCGTCTGCCAAGCCGAATCTTCGCCGATGCTCGGCACAGCCGCGACGCTCATCAGCTTGCCGTGATGCATGACGCGCTCGGCGCGATGTCCGAGATCGAGCATGGCGCGCAAGGCGCGCACTGTGCTTTCTACGCCCGGATTATCCGCCTTGTTCACCACAAGGATATCGGCGATTTCAAGAATGCCCGCCTTGATCGCCTGCACATCGTCGCCCAGTCCTGGCGCTTCCACCACGATGGTCGTTTGCGCGGCAGAGGCAATTTCCACCTCGCTCTGTCCTGCGCCGACCGTCTCGATCAGCACGATATCGAAGCCTGCCGCGTCCAGCGCGCGGATCATATCGGTTGTGGTGCGCGCAATGCCGCCTAGGTTGCCGCGCGTCGCCATGCTGCGGATGAACACGCCTGAATCGCCGTGCAGATCGCGCATACGAATGCGGTCGCCAAGCACGGCGCCGCCGCTGAACGGACTGGTCGGATCGACCGCCAAAATGCTGACCGTTTTGCCTTCGGCGCGGTACGCCTTCGCCATGCTGTTGACTAGGCTGCTCTTGCCTGTGCCAGGCGCGCCCGTCACGCCGATCAGGTGTGCGTTGCCGCCGAACGGATAGAGCGCCGCCAGCTCAGCGGCGGCAGCGTTATTCTCAATGCGCGTCAGCAGGCGCGCCAGCGCGCGCCGACTCTCTCGAATAGCCGCCACGATAGGCGGTAAGGTCGCCACCTCACTCAAGCGAGACTACCTTGCGGATATGCTCGATGATCTGCTGCGTATCGCTGCCAGGTCCGAAGATGCCGCTGACGCCCATCTGCTCTAAGACAGGGATATCTTCATCAGGCACGATGCCGCCAAGCACCAGCTTCACGTCGTTCAGATCGTGCGCTTTCATCAGCTCTAGGATGCGCGGCACGAGCGCCATGTGCGCACCGCTCAAAATGCTCAAACCGATCACGTCCACGTCTTCTTGCAACGCCGCCTCGACGATCATCTCAGGCGTCTGGCGCAAGCCGGTGTAGATGACTTCCATGCCTGCATCGCGCAAGGCGCGCGCCACCACTTTCGCGCCGCGATCATGTCCGTCTAAACCTGGTTTGGCTACCAGGACGCGAATCTTTCGCTCAGCCATAGACACTATCCCAAAGGTTGCTGATTTTCTCACGTGGATTGTACCACACAAGCGGCGCGCAGGCTCGTGGCAAGCTCGCGGACGGCGTCCATGCCTGCCTGCTCCATCAGGCGGATGAGCGCGCTCGCCACGATCACGCCATCGGCGTGCGCCGCCACTTGCCGCGCCTGACTCGGCTTGCTGATGCCAAAACCAACCGCTAACGGCAATTCAGTGGCAGCGCGCACGCGCGCAATGTAATCGGTCAGGTCAGGCGGCAGTGTGTCGCGCGCGCCCGTCACGCCGGTCACCGAGACGAGATACAGAAAGCCGCGCGCCATCTTAGCCGCTTCGCTGATGCGCGCTGCTGTGCTGTTCGGCGCTAACAAAGGCACAAAACCGAGTCCATGCGCTGCGCACAACGCTTTGAATTCATCCGCTTCCTCAGGCGGCAGATCAGGCACGATGAAGCCGCTGGCGCCTGCGCTCGCCGCATCCGAGACAAAGCGCTCCAAGCCGTAAGCGAGCAGCGGATTCAAGTAGCCCATCATTACCAGCGGAACGCCTACGCCGCGCTCGCGCAGCGTGCGCACTGCCGCAATGCAATCGCTGATGCGCGTGCCATTTTCCAGCGCCACTTGTGAGGCATGTTGAATGGTCGGTCCATCCGCCAATGGATCGCTGAACGGCATTCCGATCTCCAGCGCGTCCGCACCTGCTCCAGCCAGCATTTGCAGCACATCAATTGACGTCGGCAGGTCAGGATAGCCGACTGTGAAAAAAGGCATAAAGGTAGCGCGTCCTTCGCTTTTAGCGCGCTCAAAGGTTTGCGCGATGGCGTTCAAGCCGTTGTTCATTGCCATAGACGCTCAATTTCTCTATCCACGCTGTGAGTTCTAAAAAATATTAGCACATTGTGATGCATCGCAGAAAAAGGCTCAACGTACTGAGCGTTGTTCGTGATAGAATCCGCTTTGATGCATTGTCCTTGCTGCGAAGTTGAACGAGCTTCACAGTATGTTTGAGGAGAAGCCTTCAATGCCAGTCACACAAGAACTCATCGAGAACGGTCGAATCTTGCTGGTCACGTTCAGCGATCCATGGACGGCGCAAGAGATGCTCAGCCTGTTTCCAGAGTCGCGCCGCTTTTACGACGCGGCAGAACGTCCGATCCACATGCTGATTGATGTGCGGCAGGCGCGCGTCTCAACGCCAAGCGCGCTGCGCGCACGTGAAGCGCCAGCGTTAAAGCATCCGATGGGCGGCGATGTGGCGGTTGTCGGCGCGGCGTCCATCATTCGCGCATTTGGCGAGATGACCTTCAGACTGGCGCGCTTCGATCGCGTGGCTTTCTTCGATACCTATGAAGAAGGTCTGGCGTTTCTCAAGGCGCGCATCGCCGAAGAGATGACTGCCAATCAATAGCAGACGATGTTGTCTGCGAGACTCTCAGGACGGACACAAGCCGAAGTCGCTTTAAGCAAAATGTTAAAGTGACTGGACATGACGCATAATAAAAAGCACTTACAATGAGCTACGGCAGTTCTATTTTGTGGCATCAGGAGAAGTGCTGCAATGCCTGTCACGCAAGAACTCATCGAGAACGGTCGAATCTTGCTGGTCACGTTCAGCGATCCATGGACGGCGCAAGAGATGGTCAGCTTGTTTCCAGAAGCGCGTCGCTTCTACGACGCAGCACAGCGTCCAATTCACATTCTGATTGACGCGCGCCGTAGCAGGATGCCTGCACCGAACGCTTTGCGCGCACGCGAAGCGCCGCCTCTGAAGCATCCAATGAGCGGCAACGCTGCTGTCGTTGGCGTCAATGCCATTGCTCGCGCAGTTGGCGAGATGGCTTTCAAGTTGGCGCGCTTCGATCGTGCTGCTTTCTTCGATACCTATGAAGAAGGTCTGGCATTTCTCAGAGCGCGCATCGCTGAAGAAGAACGTGCCGAGCAGTAGCCGAGCAGCGTGGACGCTCGACGCGCTGAGCGTCCACACATTGCTCAGCGCAGCATCTCGATCAGAATGCCTTCGAAGGTATCGCACTCTGTGATGAGCGCGCTGACCACTTTCTGGAAATACTCCACGTTGATCAAAGCCATCTCGGCGTTGTGCATACACGAGAAGACGAATCTGCCGCCGATCTGCTCAATGCACCAGAAGCCGATCTTGTTCTGTGCGCTGCGCTTGAGCAAGACGGTCGAGAGATAGTGCGGAATACGCTCTTCAGAGTCGAACTGCGCCATGCTTGGCACAGAGAATTCTAGCGTGGTATCGTAGCGGACGATCCACAGCGACTGCGTACGTCCTGAGTTCATGGTGAACTTGAGCAAGGCGCGCTTGTCGTTGATATCCGCAATACGCCAGCCGATCTGATCGCAATAACGCCGAATCGTCCCTTGAAAGTTCAAGCCTGAAAACAGTGCAGCAAAACCTGACATGGCACGCCTTCCTCGATAACTTGTTGACGCTCTGATGAACAGTGTACGCCAAAATGATTTTTAAGGCAACGCGCAAATTTCTCAGACAAACGCCTGTAGCAGCTATAAAAACTTGTCAAGTAAACGCTGTAGTGCTGAGCGTGCGCGCCATGCCGCGCTTTTGAAACAAAATTTGAACTTTGTTTGAATCGCTGTATAATCTGAGCGAAGTTCTGAGGCTATTGCAGACGATAGCGAGCGCGTATGGCACGACAAGCGGGCATTTTCTGGGCAAGATCGCTCATTCAGAGCATTGCTGAGTTAGGCGACCGTCTGTTCGGCAGAATTGCCGCGCCGCCTGCTGCCGTGCTGAGTCCGCCCGCGCCGCGTCCATACCTTGCGCGCAAGCGCAGCCTGCCAATCGCTTTCAGCGCCGCCGATTGGGACGACGCGCTGGACTATTGGAGCTATCAGTGCGCTGTGTGCGGTCGTCCGCGCGGCTTGTGGCACACGCTCGCGCAGGATCACTGGATTCCGCTCAGCGATCCGCGCTGTCCTGGCACTGTGCCGACCAACATCCTGCCGCTGTGCCATGGCGAAGGCGGCTGCAACAACAGCAAAGGCAACAAAGACCCAGTCCGCTGGCTTGAAGAGCGGCTTGGCAAACGGCGCGCCGCGCAGAAGCTGATCGAAATTCAGACCTACTTCGCGTGGATGGAAGCGCGCGGCTATGGCTGCTACATCTGCGGCAACAACCTTGAGCCGTGCGGCGCGGATGGCTGGCTGTGCAACTATTGCGGCACGCTGGTCAGCGAGCGGCAAGCGAAGCAGCTATTGCGCTGCCCTGAGTGCGAATGTTGGCTGCGCGAGCTGCAATACGGCTATAGCTGTCCGCGCTGTGAGCGCCTGTG
>DAOTWB010000123.1:0-14040 GCA_034436235.1 Anaerolineae bacterium | reverse complement strand
GGCTGAAAGGACAACTCGGCAGGTACCGCCAGCTTGCCGATGAAGAGACAACCTTTGCGCAACTTGAGCGCGCCTTCGAGACGGCGCTCACAGCGCAAGGCGATCGAGCGCCGAAAGACTTGTTGCAAAGCATACTGCGCCGCGAATACCTCAACAATTGGCGCGAAGTTCTTGACAACGCCGTCCGCTACGGTGATACTAGAAACGCGGCGCAGTCGCGTCGTTGGTCAGAAGGTCGTTTCTACTACCTGTTCAGCAGCGCCATGTCCAAATGCCTTGAGATCGGCGATCTGAGCCCGTCAGATGAAAAGCGACGCGATTACTGCGAAGAGGCACGCGCTCAACTCTCAGAGATCGAGCGTCCCGTCGAGCGCTACGCAGCAGCCTACAAAGCTCTCAAAGACTCCATCGAGAGGATCGCCGCGGATGTTGAACAAACGCTTATAGACACGCAAGCGGCGCGCGACACATGGAACAGGCATATTGTGCCACTGATTGACAATTCGGATTATCTCAGGCGCGACTTTGCGAAAGCTGAGCAGATCATTGAGCGTGAGGTCTCTGAAAAAGAGCGTCCTGACTTGCGAGCGCGCCTTTACAACGAATGGTGCAAAGCACTCGAAGAGCAGATTGCAAAGTTTTTGCCTTAGAAAGGATAACTCATGGACGACGTAGACCTGCTGCATCGCTTGCACACAGATTTAGACCATCTCGTGGAGCGCAACGTCTGGCAGAATCCAAAAGGGCGTGAGTTCAAAGAGCGCACGCGCGATCAGCTGCTGAGAGGCTATCAACAGAAACACGAAAAAGCGCTCGAGACGTTCGAAGAGAGCCATGGCTTGCCGCTGACGGCTGAGGAGTACGCGCGTTGGCACAGCCTGCTCAGCGCAAGAGATGGCGAGCTTTACTACGATGTCTACGCATACCATCGCCTCAAGCCGCTTCATGGGCAGCGCAACGTCGCCGTCTTTGAAGATGCGCTCGAGAAACTGAACGACAATTCCTTGCAGAGACGCCGTCCGCAGCTGATCGACGGCTATCTCGCCCACCTTGAGACGTGGCTGTACGAACAGCGCAGAGCGGGACGCAGCTTGCAGTGGTCAGAGTACTTCGAGAACATGCGCACGTGGGTGGGTCGGGCTCAGATGCCTGAGCTGACCGTGATATGGTTAGAGCGCGTCCGCATCTTGGAGACCTACTGCTTTGAAGACTTGGAAGGCTTGAATGACGCCGTTGAGAGAATCAGCAATATCGGTCAACCGAGCAGCAGGGCGAGCTGGCTGAAGTTCCGCTACCGCCAAACGAAACGCCTTGCCGAGCGTGCAGAGGAAGAGCTTCTGGCGGCTATTCTGAATAGGCTGAGCAATTTCGACCGCGACTTGAACAATCCGAATGACAGCCCTACGCCCGATGAGCTGGCGCACGCGCTTGAATACGCCCTGATGGCAGCTAACATGGTCACAAACCAACATCCTGCCCATCAGATAATCCAGCGCGTGCTGGGGCGCTGCACGCACAGCGCGCAGCTGGCAGCTATCAAGCAGTATTTTGAAAACAAGCGTCAGGCGTATTTGGGAGAGCTGGCTACTAAACCTGTCAAGGAAATGCTGGGCAAGTTTGAGGAACTCAACAGCCAAGTCGGGCGCATCCATCGTGCGCTCGGGCGCTTCAGAAGGCACGCCGATCAGGCTGCTGAGTTCAATCCGATACTCTTCCAAGAAATTGCAGAAGGCTTGCCGAACCAAGAGCCAAATCGCAGTGTGCGCCACATCACTGAGCTGCTGAGAGAGGTGGCGAAAGGCGTGGAGGAACTGCGAGAGCAGTACATCAAGCTGCTGCGCACCAGTGGCGAGGTGAGCGGCAGGGAAACTTGGAGCTTCCCAGAGCTGAGGAATGAGGTGCCAATAGCCAGAGATGAGCTTGTTAGAATCGCTGCGCGAGATGTTGTCTTCTACGAGATCAATGATGTCTTCTACGAGATCAACTTGTTCGGAAGGCTCAGGACTGAGCTGGAAGCACACTTCAGGCGGATTACAGAGGCTGTAGAAGCGCTCAGAGAAGCGCTCACACCTGAGCGCCGCCAGGAAGAGAGTCCGCTCAGGTTGTATCGAGAAGCAAGGCGGCAATTAGACTCTATCAACGTAGAAGCCGATGCTGTGCGCGGCTTGCGCGGTTACGAGCGCCTTTTGGATGTGAGCATCTTCAGGGTGCCAAATGCCTTCGTGCGCAGCAATCCAAGAGTCACGCTCGATAGATTCTACAATCAGCTCGAAGGTCTAGAAGAGCATGAGCGCATCGTAGATCAGTTGATCAAGCGCGCTGAGCAATGGGATAACTGGCGTCAGCGGCTGCTGAGAGCGTACAATGAAGGTTTCGCTGTGGAGGCGAACATTGAAGGCTGGTCAAATTATGTTGATGACCTGCTCAGCAGGTTGCCTGTGACTTCGCTCAGCGAGCTGGACGAAGGCTTATACGGCAGCACAGCAGAGTGGCTGAACGCAATTCAGGACATCGCCTGGCGTCCGTCAGTGGACATTGTCGAGCTGCGTAGAATCCTAGCAAGAGATGTTGTGAGCAAGCTGCCTCAGGTGCTGGAGAACGTCTTCAGCGCCGCGCCGTCGCCTGCCCTGCCAGAAGACCTTGCCTACTATTACGCCAGCTACGACGTGAGCAGGACAGGCAATCAGCGCACGCTCGGCGATCTTGTTGAACAAGATTTGAGCAGGGTAGGTCTGAATGACATTCTTGAGAAGGTCAAGAGTCGCCTGCAAGAGCGCGCTGAAGCGCTCGTTGAGAAGTGCCAAGGTCTGAACGGCTATCTGTCAGACGTTCAACGTATCATCGAATACCTTGAGGACGCCAAAAAAGGCGTTGAAGTTGCGCTTTCAGATGAACGTGCAAGGCGCAATCCAAATCGAAATCTCATACGCGATCTAGAGAGCGATCTGAAGTATTACAACGAGAAGCTCTCTATCTTGAATGGCACACAGCAACAAGGGAACACGCAATGAGCCGCATTCTCATCATCTCAGATATTCACGGCAATCAGGCGGCGCTCAACGCGCTCCTGAGAGCTGTGAGAGAGGATTCCATAGACGCAGTGCGCTGTTTGGGCGATATCGTCGGATACTACGGTCGTCCGTCTCAGACGCTCAGAGCAGTTGCGCAGCGCGATCCTGACTTTCGAATTGGCAATCATGAAATCGCGGCGACCTACGAAACCTGCGGCGATGATCTGCATCTGAGCAAGCGCGCTATTCTCGGCGCAATGCGCCATCGCAAGCACTTGATGAGAGACGGTCACTTGGAAGCGCTGAAGCACGCTGCCGAAGATAGCGCACGCCTTGATACGCGCCATGAAGTGCTGGACGGTCTTTCGCTGAGCTTTGTGCATGGCACGCCGGCTGCCGATCAGCCTTTGCGGAAAGTGTGCAGTCCTTACGTGCGTCCGAAGCGCGCTTCCAGCGCTGATGAACAAGACTGGAGCGCGCTCAGCGCTCACTTCTCTGAAGCAGCAGCGTTGAATGGCGCAGGGCTGAGCCTTTACTTCATCGGTCACAGCCATTCGAGTTTCTTGGCGCAGTTTGCAGGTGAGCAAGTCCGCTTAAGCTCAGTGCGCTACAACGAACCTGTCGGCTTAAACGCAGAGCAAGGCATCGTGTTGATCAATGTGGGTAGCGTTGGGCAGCCGCGCGATAACGTGCCGCTTCAAAACGGCAACAAGCGTGCGCACGGCGTCTTGCTCGATACAGCCGAGCGCACAGTGACTTTCGTCGCGGCGGATTATGTGGTCGCTTTCGGACGGATGTACGACGAGCTTGAAAGCGATAGCTTCTCGCAAGACATGCCCGATGATCTCATCCTTGAGACTTACAACGCATTGGCTACTCGCGATCTCATGCCGCAGCTCTTCAGCGGAGCGCAGCTCAACGCGATTCGCAGGCAACTTGACGAGTTGTGGCGAAAAGAAGTGGATGGATTGATAGAGACGCTCGACCATCCAAGAATTTCGAACATCGCAGAATGGTGGCTCACATACGACTACTATGGTTTTTCAGCGTAGTAGATCGGATTGATGTACATAGAAAGGCAGGAAGATTGGCAAGACAATTGCGCTGATCAGAAGCGGTATCCATACGCCAAGACTCGGCTGTGTTGCGCCTAGCACGCCGATCACGCGAAGACTGAAATCATCGTGATAGCCAAACGTTTCGATAGTGGCGAGCGCGTGAACTAAGGCTAGGATCGCTATAGCGGTCAAGGCGCACAGCGCAATCGCCACGAGAGCGGCTCTTGTGCGCGTGACGCCGACGAAGATCAACAAGCCGCCAAGTGTCAGCGTGAGCAGCAAAGCGAACGTCCAAGCGCCGCCGCCATTCGGCAAGAACCATAGGCTGTGAGTCCACACATCTTCAGAACAGATAGTTCGAACCAGCGCTTTATGCTCAGCTTGCAGGAACAATTCCTGAGGATCGTTCACGGCAGACGGCAGGAAGTTCAGCTGGCTTCGCACTTCTGTTGGCAGGTTGCTCGCCAAACGTTGCATCTCAGATAGCGCGCTATTCAAAGATGCCATGTTTCCAGCGCAGGCTTCTTTTGAGTAGCTGATCAAAGGTAGAAAAAGCGAACTCAAGATTAAAACAATGCCAGTTATCAGCGCGATGAGCGCACTGATGGCGTCAATGCCTGCAGCTGAGCGCTTCACAGAAGTATTTTTGCTGAGCTTAGGCGCGCTCGATGCGCCAAGAGAGAAACGCGAAAGCGCTGGCTGCACTTTTTGCGCTCTCGATGCGGCATTGGCTGTCGCGCTTGGCAACAGCTCGGACGCTAACCACCAAGCGTGTGCAGCGTTGAAGGCGAGCAGCATCAACAAAATAAAAACAGCGGTGCTTCCATAGGTCACGCCTAGAACTGCTAATGCAAAGTTGATGGTTGAGTTGTCAAGTGCGCCGAGCTGATCGACGCTTGGAATTATTGAGATCAGCATGAAGATGAGCAAACTATTCAGCACAATTACAGCTGTTGAGGCAAGTCTGCTCTTTATGAAAAATAAACCTGCGATTAAAAGCAGAGCGCCAAAGATAGCGATGAAGAAAAGATGTAGCAAAACATAGCCGTCTAGAAGCGTTAAAGGAAGCCAGAGAGTCGAGAGCGTCAGCGGTATTCCGCCTAAAATTTGCGAGACGACGCTTATAATGTCCTTGAAAGTGCCATCTGTGAGGAAAAATTCAGCTTGATCAATGATTGTCTTGGCAGACTCTATTTCTGATTTGAAGTAGAGCAACGGCTGTGCGGATGCCAGCGGCAAGAAGAACAGAGAAAACAGCCACAGCATTAGCCACACCAGAAGAAAAGAGCAGATTATAACTATTTTTGCAGGTACTCTTTGCGTGAAGACTAGCGCAGCAGATGCAGCTGATAATATCAAAGTAAGAACTACGAAGAAAATTTCCATAATTCAGCTCCGCAGATTGCACTGTTAGCTTGACTTGCATGATTTTATATCGTGCTTTATACTGGATAGTCAAGTTGCCAATCCCGCTCGATCTCGGCAAGTTCACGGAGCCTTGCTATGAAAAACAGACGCTTTGCGATCTTTTTCTTACTCGCTGTGTTTTCCATTTTTGGCGCAGTGCGCACTGAGCGACCCGCGCAAGCGCAGCCGAACGTCATCGAAGGCTGTGTGCCGCTCGATTTAGTCTTGATCATCGATCAGTCCGACTCGATGCGGACAACTGATCCGACCAATCAACGCTTGGTGGCTGCTAAAGAAGCGCTGCAACGTCTTTACCTGAACACAGGATTGAACTGTCCGCAAACAGTAGGACGCGTAGCAGCTGTTGAATTCGGTTCGACCGTCCAGCGCATCTTCGATTGGCAGGAAGTCTCAGTGCCTTCTGTGACGGATAAACGCTGGGAACGTGAGTTGAGCGGCTTGCAAAGCCGATTTGTCAGCCGCGAGCTTGGGCAGACCAACTTCTCAGGCGCTTTCCGAGAGGCAGCTGAGCTATTCAAGCAATTGCCTGACGACGACGCACAGCGCGCGGTCATTTTGATCACGGACGGTCTGCCGTGCATGGGAGATCGAACAGGCTCAGTGAGACAGTGCCAAAGTCCTGCTTACGTTGAGCATTATTTCAGCGGCAGTTCGCTGAATGCGCCTGACGAGTGGATAAACGATCCTGAGCGCAACGGCTTGGTCTCAGGCGGATTGATCAACCAGATCAACCGCGATTTTCCGAATCGAATCTACAAGATGAGCGTGCTGTACTTCGATGCGCCCAACGCGCCTGCTGGTCAAGCGCGCCGATTTGCCGATGAGTCGTGGCGATCATTGACGAGCGCTCGCGGCGGCAAGTACATCGATCCGACAAAACTCAACACGCGCGAAGCTATCGTTCAAGAACTTAGCGATATCATGAACGATCTGCTGAATGTGAAAGCGCAGCGCGTCGCCTGCGATGTGCCTGTTTACATCGAGCCGTACACGAACGCCACATCACTTTTCACCACCATCGGACCGCGCGACTTCTTGAACATGCGGATTCTCGGTCCGAACGGCATCGTCATCCAAGAAAACAACATCCAACCTGCAGCTTTCGCTGCAAACATTGACCGTCAGCTGCTCGATAGCGTCTTGCGCTACATCATCCGCAATCCTACGCCTGGCGAGTGGCGTGTGCAAGGCACGACGGATGAAAAGTGCCAGCGCATTCAGATCACCTATGAAGGCGTCAGCGCGCGCGCCAGCCTGCTGCCCGAAACGCCTAAAAACGGGCGCGTCCTAGTCAATGTGATCAGTCCTTACAGCACGCCTTCTGAGGACGGTTACATTGAAATTGCGCTGCGCGATAGCTTTGGCAACCTATTCCAAGAGATCGAAGGGCATCCGCTGGAAGTCATAGGGCGTGTGATAGCTGCGCCTTCGCTTGAAGCGAAAACCAAGCTTGACGCGTTGCCGCCGATTCGCTTCAGTCAGGTGCGCAGTGGCGTATGGCGCTCAGATAAGTTGCCTGCGCCTGAGCGCGTCCCTGATAACGGACAGCGTTACCAGCTGCTCATCGAAGGCAGAGTTAAGAGCGTGAAGCCGGGCGGTGAATTCATCCCTGTCTTCAAGCTAGAGACTTCTTACGGGACGCTGCCGCCGGCTGCCATCAATCTTGTGCCTGTGGAGCCGCGCGACGGCGCTGAACTGGCGCTGAATCGTGTGGAAGGCAATCAGAGCATTGTGTTGCCGTTCAGCGTCTCGGCGCGCGTTGTGCAAGCTGAAGGCAACGTGCCGCAGCCTGCCAATCTCGTTTTTGCTGTGCGCGGCGATGCCGAGTCAAGCGTCTATGCCACGCTCTTGCGCGGCGCGCGCACAGTTGAGCGCATCGCGCTCAAGCCAAGCTCAGGCGATCCAACGCTGTTAGTCGGCACGTTCCGCACAAATGTCTCGCCTGCTGAGCGCACTGAGAATGACGTGGAAGGCTCGTACACTGTTCGCTTCGAAGTCGATCCGCGCGTCGTCAGCGAAGGACGCTATAACACAGACACATATGTCTTCGAGCAGACTTCGCCTGCGCCTGTGACCATCAAGCGCCTTGAGCTATTCGGTCTGGAAATTCGCCCGATCTCGCAGCCGCGCCCCAAGTTCTTGATCAACCGCTTTGAAGGTGGCAAGTCGCTCTACAACGCGCTGGAAGTGGAAGCGCAAATCTTGGATGTCTTCAACAACCGCCCTGCCGTCACTTCTGAGGCATTTGCGCGCACAGAGAACCTCGTGTACGTCACGCTCTTCGCGCCCGATAACAGCGCGCTCGTGCGCTTGCCGCTGCAATATCGCGCCAGCACCAACACTTTCGTCGGGACGTTGTTCAACACGCCTGAGACGCAATTCGATACCACAGGCATTCATAGCCTGCGCTTCAGCCTAGAAAACGCCGTGCGCGAAGGTGCACCTTATCAGATCATCAAGGCTGAGAGCGAGCCGCAATTCTTTGAGCGCGTGCTGCGCACAGGCGTTGTCGCTCAGATCACGAGACCGCGCGACCAAGCTGAACTCGATCTGAACAGGCTGGACGGCAAGACGCAAGTGCCGATTCCGTTTGCCGTGACTGTGCGCTTTACAGACGCTGTGCGCAACACGCCGCTCAATCCGCGTACCGCGATGCTCTCAGCTGAGGCGAGCGCGCTGCAAGCGCTGCGCCTTGAAGTGCGCGACGCCAATGACGCGCTGTTCAAAAGCGTGCCGCTGAGCGAAGGACAGCTGAACGAAGTAACTGGCGAAGTTGCGCTGACTGTGCCATTTGAGAAGCAAGATTTCTCGCGCTTGCGCACGGTCAAATTTGCGCTGGCTGTGGATGCTTCCAAACTTGGCGACCGCGCCAATCCTGAGCTGCTCTTCGAGCTGATCCAAGAGCAATTGCGCCCAGTCGCCATTCAGACTGCAGTGATCAACGGCGCGAGCCTGCAGCTCGTTCAGCTTGGCACAGATAACGCGCCAAGCGCAGCTCAGCCGAGCCGAATGCCGCTCTACGATGATTTCTGGAGCGCTTTCAACGCTCAGCCAAAGCCTGCCAAAGTCGCTTTCTTGATCCTTGACCAAGACGACCAAGCGCTCTCGCTGGAGCAGCTGGGCATTTTGGAAAGCGATCCGAACCTCGTCAGTGAGCGCCTAGCAAAGCTGATCAAAGCGCGGGTCCGGCCGCCTGCGGCTGAAGAGCCTGTAGACCTGACCGCTTTCCGCGTTGAGCAGCGCATTGATCTGCCGCTTGTCTTCGTGACCGAGATCAACGGCGCGTTCAACGAGGAAGGCGATTATGTGCTGGACTATCGTATGGACGGCGGGCAGCTGCCGCGCACCATCCGTCCGATTCAAGGCGAAGACGGCGGCACGGCGACGCTGCAACGCTTCATCGAAAACGCTTTTCTGAATCCTGAGACGTGGTCAGGACTTCGCACTGCGCTCATCGTTTTAGCTGCGCTGTTCGTCGGGAATCTTGTGCGCGTCAACGTGCCAATTCCGCTCCTCGCAGGGCACCGCCTGAGCGGCGTTCTCAACATAGAGATTGATAAGAGCCGCCACACTGTCAGACTGGGCAGATGGCACCTTTGGCGCAATATAACGCGCCGCAGCATGCGCGTGAGCGATCCGAGCATAAGCAGGCTGCACGTGAAGGTCACTTCGCGTGGCGAATCGGGCAAGTACACGGTCAGGTTCAAGCTGGAGTTCAAAGACAAAAACAAGCCGCCGCAAGGTCTGGCGGCGTACCAAGACTGGACGCCCGTTGAGGTGACGCGCAGCAATACATCGAGCAAGCCTGTCACAAAAAGCGGCGGACGTATCAAACTCTATTTTTCGTGAGGCTACACAGTAGAGAGGTGAGAGGACATGCCAAGACCATCTTTTGTCATCGGCGTTGGTGGAACAGGTTCGTGGGTGCTTTCGTGGCTGAAGAAAGACCTGATCGAAACGCACGGTTCGCTCGATAACCTGCCGGTTCGGCTGCTGTTGCTGGATACAGCGCCTAACATGACGCAAGTTGACTACCAAGATACGCAGAGCGGCGGCTATTCAGAGTTCATCCGCCTGACGGATGAGGAATTCATTCACTTGCCATCGCAGGCGGCAGGCGGTCTATCTGCCACACAGGCGATCAACAACGGCGTCATCAACCGTCAGCAGAATTTCTCGCACTTCTACGATTGGTTCTGCGGCGGCTACTTTCCAGCTGCTGCGCTCAACTTGGCAGTTGGCGCCGCGCAATTCCGTCAGCTGGGTCGCTTGTCGCTGATTCAAGGCTTGCACATGGTCGGCTCAGCCGATCAGGTCTACCAGCGGATGTACACGATCATGGATCAGACCGCTCGAGAGGTCGGCAATCAGCGCTCGCTCGATGTGCATGTGGCGGGCAGCTTCGCAGGCGGCACAGGCTCAGGCTTGTTCCTCGATGTGGCGTGGTTAGCGCGCGCGATCGCTCAGCGGCTGAACATCAAGCTGTTCCTGACAGGCTTCTTCGCTATGCCGAGCGTCTTCGGGCAAGCTAGACCTGAGCGTTTGGCGAAATCCTTCTGCGCGTGGCGCGAGCTGAACCGCATGATGACTGTGCGGAAGACGGAAGGCAACGGCTTCCGCTTGAAGTGGGGCGGTCAACCTGACGTGATCTACGACGTTGAAGAGGTAGTCTACGATCACGTTTATTTGGTCGATCCAATGCGCTCAGGGCAGCGCATGCCGCCTAATCCTGCTGACGGCGTTTTCCCTGCCATGGCAGAGGCGATCAGCTTCTTGATGGACTCTTACTCTGGCGATCGCTACGTCCAGCACATCCTTCAAAATCTGTCTAACAAGAAGGTGCAGAATCCTTTCAAAGGTCGCCCAACTTACAGCACGTTCTATGCGCGCGCGTGGAAAGTGCCGATCCATCATCAGCTGGCGCGCTATCAGCACAAGTTCGCGCTTGAATTCTTGCGGCAGCTGCTGGACGTTGAGGAATATCAAACGCCTGATGCCGCCGGCAACATGCGCACTGAGTATCGCCTGCGCGAGCAGACCAACGCGCGCGTCAGAGTCAGCGAGATTTTCACTGAGGTCAGCGCCGATGTCGGTCAGACCAACTTCATCCTGCTGCTGGACAAGATTCGCACTACGCCCAGCAACGAGCGGAGCGCGGCTATTGATGAATTCGCCAGCGCAGCGCTTGACCTGCTGAGCATGTACGCTCAGATGCCACAGACGCCTGAAGGCTTGGAAGTTCAGCAGCAGATCGATCAATACGTGAACTGGCAAGTGCCTGTCTTTGAGCGAGGACGCGATCCGCTAGAGCAGCTGGTCAGCATTCACAACAACGAACTGCACGGACCAGATCGCATCGGCGGCAAAGTGTTGGATTACTTCGGCGATTTCACTGCCGATCAGCAGCGCGGCAAGCTCTACGATGTGCTAGAGCACGCTCAAGACCTGCATATGCGCGTCTTCAGAGCGCGTCTGGTGAATTGGACGCGCCGCACGCTCAACGGCAAAGTTGGACTCAGCGTCGCGCTGACTGTGCTGCGCCAATTGAAAGTTGATCTGGCGAAGATCGAAGATTTCATGCTGGAAGCTCAGAAGCGGCAACCTGACGCAAACGCCACAGATAACGACGCGCGCGTCGCCTATCAAATGGCTTGGGAAACTTGCCACAAAGGTGCCATGGCAGGCTTGCTGGGACAGAAAGCCAATGCTGTGCGCGCTTGGCTAGAGGCAGAGACGGAGAACGTCCGCGTGCGACGTGGACGCCGCGCGCTGCAGCGCATGATCGAGACTGTCCGCGCGATGCGCCAATACGTCGAAAAGGTCGTTCTGCCGAACGCCGAGGCGATGGAAAAACAGCTGGTCACGGATAGCGCAGTGAACGATACGGTTGGCTTGTATCGCAGCCTGCACCTGAGCTTGCAAGACGAGATCAACCGTCTCAGCATTGACGAGCGCTTGAAAGAAGTTATCACGCTCTTGAAAGGCGATCAAATTGATGTGCCTGTGGATAACGAACACATCCAAGAGCTGATCGGTCGCACACAGTGGACGCTCGACGATCAGATGCAGATGGCGATCAGCATCCAGCTCGATCCTGCGCGACCGCCTATCAAGTTGGACGCTAACTTGCGCAATCCGAAGCAGACTCGCGAGTTGATTCGGCGTATCCTGCGCGACGTCGCCAGCAAATACACGCCGCCATTGGCGGATGACAAGAATCGCGCGGCGCGGTTCATCTCAGTTGATCAGCTCTCAAGCCAGCTCCAAGCATGTCGTCCGACGCTCTTCGAGCAGAGCGCGGCTGAGACAGCGCAGGATTTGTGGACGCTTTATGTGCGCGTAGATAGCACGCCTGAAGAGCAAAAGCGGCTATCGGATGAAATTGCCCGACTAGGCATCACTAAGGAGAACGCCGATCCAGTGGTCTCTTCGGAGAATCCATACAAGATCGTCGTCTTCAGCGCGCGTGAGCTGCTGCTGCCTGAGAACTTCAAAGCGTGGGAAACCTGCCAAGATGGCTATCAGGTCTCAGTGATGGGCGACCGCGAGCGCGCTATCCAAGCTAACGGCGAGCGCGTGCGCTGCGATCATCTGTTCGCTGCCGAGAAAAATGCGCTGACGCTTGAGACGCGCGTTGCCAGCGATGATAACCTGCGGCGGCGTCTCAGGATTCAAGGCATCATGCCGACGCTCAGTCCGCGTATTGTCCATTTGCTGGAGCATCAAGAGCGTTTGATGAATCTGATCAAAGCATGGATGCTTGGCTGGATCAACAAAGAAGATACCGGGAATGGCGTCATTTGGCAGTTGAACGCGCCGCACATCGGCGTTGTTGATATCTGCTCCGAGCAAGAAGATATGCTCTCAATGATGGCGCGCTTCATCTTTGCCAGCAACCTGCGCAACCTGAGCCACAGCGACCTGCATGAAGAAACTCAGGATGCGTGGGAAACTTGGAAGCGCAATGTCGAGCGCGGCTTGCTCGACTCGATAGCCTTTGAGCGGGCGATGTGCGATTTGATCATGAAACTTGATCGAGATATCAGGCGTCTGACCAGAGCAGGGAATGTTGTGGCCACGCTGGACGCCAACGACTTTGAAACAACGTGCGTGAATCAAGCGCGTGAGTATCTTGAGTCGCAGAATTCGCCAGATAGCCTCAAGGATCGCATCCAGAGATACCTAGACGATCCATCGCGCAACCTGCCGCTGGCGCATCAAGTGCTAAGCGATCTGAGTCGCTTGAATCAACAATCGCTGCCGCTAGTCTCGGATATCGAGGCGCACTTGCAGTTCGTGAACATCGTCTTGCGGCTCTTGCTGACCGACTTGCACACAGAAGTTGATCAGTATCAACGCCAAGCACGGCGTCGGGCTAACTGAGCAGCTCGTACATCGCACGGCGATCTCTCTCAGATCGCCGTGCCGATGCCGACGTGCTATAATGCTGAAGCGTTCACTTCGGCTCTTTGACTTTGAAAGGTGAGATGAATTCATGGCAATCGGTCAATCGTGGCTTGCTTCGCTGCCTAACCTGACGCCAATCGGCGGCTTCGAGCCATTGGTCAGTTTTCACAGGCGTGTGCTTGTGATTGGCATTGGCGATAGCGGCGCAAAAATTATCGAGCTGCTATCAGAACGCTTGCAAGATGCGCAGATCACTGCGCAGCACGCACAGCCGACGTCGGTTGAAAATCAGCCTGAATTCTTACACATCGCCTTCGAAAAAATGCCGAGCTGCTATCAGCTACAGACGCTCACTAGGTCATTCGTCCTGCCTGAAGATGTCACGCCGCCAAACGCAAGGAATTCACCTGAGTGGCAATGGTTAGCTCAGAATCCACTGGCAGGCAATCAGCGTTCGCGCCGCTCAGCGCGGATTGCGCTCTTCAATCATCTTCAGATGGGCGAAAATGCTTGGTTAGCGCAGCTGCTGCGCCAAAAGCTGGACGGCATCAGCACGGTCTTCATCGTCGCTTCAGCGCTTGAGTTCGCAGGTGCGAACATCATTGGCGATCTTGCCGCTCTAGCGCGCACGTTGGCTGCCAACACGCTCTCGATCACTGCGCTGGTCGCTCTTGAGGATTGTGCGAACGACGATCTCAAGTTTGCGCAAAACGACGTGCCGCACTATCAAACTGCGGCGCTTTATGAATTGCGTCGCTGGTCATCTGAGTCGCATCGCTATTGGCGGATAGGCAGGCTGAACTATCAAACACAAGGCACTAACCTGCTTGATAGAGCGATTGTCTGCTACGGCGATAGGAGCATTGGACTAAATCGCGTCGCGCAATTCATCTGGGCAACGCTGACCAGCCAAGGCTTTGCCACATGGACAGATCAAGAATTGCGTCAGGGCGTTGCGTTGTTTTACAGCCGCGCTTTGCAATGGCACACGCGGCTGCTTCGCAATATCTACACCGAGCGCCTTGTGTTGGCGCTGATCGGTGACAACGCGCCGCCTGCCAACCAGCTCAACATTCAAGGGCGCAATCCGAACGAAAGGCTGCAACAATTGCTCAGCCGTCTCGACCAGTGGCTCG
>DAOTWB010000122.1:0-1874 GCA_034436235.1 Anaerolineae bacterium | reverse complement strand
TTGATCTGGCACACGGCGCTCGCCATGGTCGGCAACGCTTATGCGCAAATGTTATTGGTGGAAGGACGGCAGCATCTGCTGCTGATCGTGCGCGCGATCGGTCTGGCGGTGAACTTGACGGCGAATCTGCTCTTGCTGCCGACGCTGAACGCGATCGGCGCAGGCGTGGCGACTTTTCTAGCGCACGCGGCTATGCTCGCATTGTTCATGCGCGCACGCGCCATGACGAGCGCTGAGTGGCGCCTTTGGCTGAGCAAGATCGCGCGTGTACTCTTGGCAGGCGCGCTGATGAGCGCGCTCGCTTTCGCGCTGCGCGACTCTCAGCCATGGCTGGCGGCAGCGCTGAGCGCGATCTTGTATATCGTAGCGTTGCTCGGCTTGCGCGCATTAGATGCGACGCACTGGACGCTGATTCGCCAAATCTTGAGCGCCTTGCCACTCTTCGGCAAGTACCTAGCGCGCCTTGAGCCGCTGCACGAGCCACGTCGGTACTAGTAAGAGCGCTAGAAGTGCAGCGGCGATTCTGCCATGCACAAGCGCTGTGTAGACGACCAGATCGCGCAGGTACAAAGTCAGCGCGCGCGCGCTGACTTGCTTGGCGCTGCCGCCTTCGTAGTGCAAAATGCCGTCGCTGGGCAGGTAGAGCGTGCGCAAGCCGAGCGCCTGCATACGGCGTGAGAAGTAATCATCGCTGAAATACATCTTCAGGCGCAGGTCGAAGTAGCCTGCCGCGCGCCACACATCGCGTCGCGCGATGATCGCGCTGCCGGGCAGCACGTCAATCTCGCGCGCCGTCCGCCGATCCCAATCGGCGTACCACAGCCAATCCTGAAGCGCCTGCCAAGCGCGCGGCAAAAGCCAGCGATAGAGCTTGCCGAGAAAAGTGTAGTTCAGCACAAGATAGCCGAACGTCGTGAAGCGCGAGCCGTTGCGCTGCAAGCATCCATCAGGGAAATACAGCGTGGTCGTGGCAGCGCCGATGCTCGGATCGGCGCGCAGCGCACTCAACAATTGGCTGAGCGTCGCGCCGCGCACTGCCATGTCAGGATTCAACACCAGCACGTGCGCGCCTTGCGCCATCTGAATGCCTTGCGTATACGCCGCTGAGAAGTAGCGATTCGTGTTGTTTTGCACAAAGCGCACCTGCGGAAAGCGCGCTGCTACCGCCTGTGCGCTACCATCGAAGGATGCGTTATCCAGCACGATGCACTCAAGGCGCAAATCGTCCGCGCCGTCGTAGATCGACTCCAGAAGCGCCAAGAGCAGGTCGCGCGTCTTGTAATTGACGATCACGAGGCTGAGATCAGGCTGTGATGAATTGAGCGCATCATGCTGAGACATCGCGCGGATTATGCCATGAACTGGCGCGGATTGCACGGGCAGTTTTTCACAGCGGCGCGAATCGGTTGAAGGAAGGTATAGATTATATTGACAGACCGCTGAAGTAGGATTATGCTAAAAGCAGTGTTGCGCTATGTCAGCTATGCCACTTTACTAATCAGGAGAGCTGCTATATGTCTACCGTTCAGGATTTCGTATCACAGTTTAATTTAGAGTTGAATCACTTACGCAATCTAGACGAATCTCAATTTGATAACGATAGTTTTTATGTGCGCGATATTTTGCTTTACAGCTGACCATTATACGAGCGTGACGGTCTGGTGAGGAAGAGCGAGCTGGTCAAGTACGTCAGTCCGTCTGGAGAAGGCACTCTTGATGCATTTATGCGCGGCTTTTTTCAGACACGCCAAGTTGTTTGCGTTGAAAGTGGGACGTATCGCTTCTCGACTGAAGCGCTAGAAGCTATTCCGCAGGTATTCAACAATCCTCAACACGGCTATAAACTTCTAGAGCCTGTTCCATACTGGGGCGAC
>DAOTWB010000121.1:0-5991 GCA_034436235.1 Anaerolineae bacterium | reverse complement strand
CCGCCCGAAGCTATCGAGACCATCTTCGAGAAATATCAGCAAATTCAATCCGATATGCAGCGCGGCGTGACAGGCACAGGTCTTGGCTTGCCCATCGCGCGCGATTTGGTCGAATTGATGGGCGGCATGATCACCGTCAAGAGCGCCGTTGGCGAAGGCAGCACGTTCACCATCACCCTGCCGATGATCGTGCCACAGCCGCTCGATGCAACTGCTTCAGCCGCAAAATCGTGAGGAATTCTATGACAGATTGGCAAGATATCGCCACTTGGCACGTCCTGATCGTGGATGACGAGATCGCTAACCGCGAAGTTTTCGCAGAGACGCTCCAATACTTCGGCGCGCACGTCATGAGCGCCGCCAATGGCATCGAAGCGCTCGATCTCATCCGTCAGCAGCTGCCCACTATCATCCTGACCGATCTCGCCATGCCCAAAATGGACGGCTGGGAAATGTTGCGCATTCTGCGCGCTGACCCAGACCTGCGCCACATCCCTGTCCTCGTCATCACAGCCGCCTACACCTTGCCCGGCGACCGCGAGCGCGTACTTGCCGCAGGCTTCGACGGCTATTTGATGAAGCCCGTCGAGATCGCCACCTTTGCCGACGTCCTGCGCGAGACTATCAGCAAGGCAAGGCGACGCGACTCAGCGTGAACATCCTGATCGTAGCCGCCTTGCACGGCGTGATCGCGCTGCTATGGCTGCTGGCAGCGCTCAGCCGCAGGCTTGGCGATGTGACCAAGCAGCCGCCGCTCTACCGCCTGCTCTATCTGAGCATCGCGCTGGTCGTTTTTGGCGCGTTGTGGCAAGTCAATTCGCCTGCGCGCTCTCAAGAGCGCTTGATCGCCGATGCGATCAGTTTAATCGGCTTGGCAATCGCCTTAGGCGTCGTTTGGCGCTACTGGAGCTGGCTGCTCTACGAATGAGAGATGGACACGCCATGAATGACGCGCTGCGCACGCGCCTTGCCGCCCTGCCCAAGATCGAGCTGCACCGCCATTTTGAAGGCGCCCTGCGCCTGAGCAGCCTCGCTGAGATCGTGCGCACCTGCCGCCTTGACCTGCCCACTGAGCCTGAAGCGCTGCGTCCCTACGTGCAGATGACGCCCGAGACGCCGCGCACCATGACGCACTTCCTCGCCAAGTTCGCTGTGCTGCGCCAATTCTATCAGAGCGCTGAGATCATTCAGCGCTTGGCTTACGAAGTGATAGAAGATGCCGCCGCTGATAACATCCGCTACCTTGAGCTGCGCTTCACGCCTAAAGCGCTCACGCAGGCAAGCCGACTCTCATTTCGCGATGTGATCGCGTGCATGTGCCATGGCGCCGCGCAAGCGCAACGCCAACATAACATCGTCATCCGCCTGATCGTCTCGCTCAACCGCCACGAATCCGCGCAGGAAAGCGCGCAAGCCGTCTACGCCGCGCTCGATCAGCGCGATTGCCCGATCGTCGCGCTCGACCTCGGCGGACAGGAAGCAGGTTTCTCTGCCGCGCCGTTTCGCGATCTCTTCGCTGAAGCGCGCCAAGCAGGCCTGCACGTGACCGCGCACGCCGGCGAATGGTCTGGCGCTGAGAACATCCGCTACGCCATTGAGCAGCTCGGCGCCGTCAGAATTGGACATGGCGTGCGCATTCTAGACGATCCGTCGCTGGTCGCCTCAGCGCGCGAACGCGCGATCACCTTCGAAATCTGCCCAACCAGCAACCTGTACAGCGGCATCTTCGGCAGCCTTGCCGAGCATCCGTTGCGCCAGATGCACCAGCTCGGCTTGCGCGTCACGCTGAACACTGACGATCCGCTGCTGTGCAACTGCACCTTGAGCGATGAATTCTACAACGCTTGCACAGCGCTCGGCTGTGCGCTGCCCGAGCTGCGCCTGATGACGCTGCGCGCCGCCGAAGCCGCCTTCCTGCCGCCTGCCGAACGCGCCGCCCTGACTGCGCGCCTGCTGCCCGCTTACGATCCCTTGCTGCACCGCTCACTCTGAGCTGCCGCATTGGCAGCCGTTGCGCTCAATCGCCTTTTCGATCATTTCGCGCTCGTATGGCTTCCTAGCGCGCAGCCGCTTGGCGCGGCACAGATGACGGCAGGCTTCCTCGCGCCGATCTGTGCGCAGCAAGACCTTTGTGGCGAAATGATAATGCGTCAAGGCATCTCGGTCGTCGTATTCCAGCGCTTTGCGGAAGTGACTCTCCGCAGCCGCCAGATCGCCGCCGCCTGCCAACAGACCGCCCAAGGTTGAGTGCAGCAAGCCCTTGCCACGCCCATCGCGGACGTGCCGCAAGCCTTCTTCTAGCAGGCGCCGCGCCTCGTCATACTGGCGCTGCTCCTTCTCGAAGAGCGCGTACGCCTGCCACGACGGCGTATGACTCGGATCGGCTTCCACAGCGCGTTTGAACAAGCGCCGCGCCTCGTCATACTGGCGCTGCTCCTTCTCGAAGAGCGCGTACGCCTGCCACGCCGGCGCATGACTCGGATCGGCTTCCACAGCGCGTTTGAACAAGCGCCGCGCCTCGTCAAAATTGCGCTGCTCCTTCTCGAAGAGCGCGTACGCCTGCCACGCCGGCGCATTAAACGGATCGGCGTCCACAGCGCGTTGGAACAAGCACCGCGCCTCGGCAAAATTACGCTGCTCCTTCTCGAAGAGCGCGTACGCCTGCCACGACGGCGCATCCAGAGGATCGGCGTCCACAGCGCGTTGGAACAAGCGCCGCGCCTCGTCATAATTGCGCAGCTCTTTCTGAAGAAGCGCATAGACTTGGAAGGTGATGGCGCGTTGTGCGCCGTGCGCGGCGGCGCGCTCCAGCTGGGCAAAGGCGTCCAGCGCCTGCTGGCGGTAGCGCGCGCGCTCCTCAGGTTGGCGGGCTACATCGTAAAGCGCCCTGAGCAGAAATGCCTCGCCAACAGTGTTGCGCGTGCGGCGCGCCGCTTCCAAGCCTTGCTCCAGCAGGGCGCGGCGTTCGGCGGTCGGCATGCCGCGCATGGGCTTCGCCAGCTTCATCGTCCAGTCCACAGCGGCGCGCGGGTCGTAGTCAAGGGCGAAGGCGAGCGCGCGCAGGATGTTGGGCAGGTCGGCGCTCAGCTGGGCGCGCTCAGCGCGCTGCTGCTCGCGCTTGGCGAAGAAATGCTCAAAGTGGTTCTGTCGCGCTAGGTGCAGCTCGCCGGGCGCTTCTATCGCCAGCAATTTGTAAGCGTAGGCGTGCAGCAGGCTGTGCATCCGATAGCGCTTATCGGTCTCGTCGCGCGTCAGCAAGCCTGCTCGTAGCAGGTTGACGGCGGCATCTTTGGCGGCGTCTTGATCTAATTGCCAAAGGGCGGCAAGGGCGGCGGCATCGAAGCTGGCGTTGGGCGCCAGCGCGCCTAAGAAGCGGAAGCGCTTGCGGTCGTCGTCTTGGCGCAGGTCGTCGTAGCTCAGGCGCAGCGAGAGTTCAAGGTGGTAGCTGCGGTCGTCATCAGCCATGTTCAGCGTCTCGAAGGTTTTGCCTTTTTGCAGGCGTTCCAGCAGCTGCTGAGCGTCTCTGTCGGTGTACTCTGTGATCCAACAGGCGGCGATGAAGATGGCGAGCGGATGTCCGCCGAGTTGATCGGCGATCTGCAGGGCGATCGGGCGCGGCGCTTGTGGCACGTACTGGCACAGCAGATCGGCGCCTTGCTCGGCTGAGAGCGCGTCGAGCGTATCGGTGCGCGCGCCTAAAAGGTGCGCGATATCGTGCTTGCGCGTGGTGATCAGCAAATGCGAGGCGTTGCCGATCAGCTGCTTGAACACTGCGGCGATCTTGTGATCCCAGACGTCGTCCAGCACTATCAGGCAGCGCTTCTTCGCCAATTCTTGTTGCAGGCGCATCTTGGCGGCGCCTTCTTCGCTCAGCGACTCGGACGGCACTTGCAAGGCGCTGCCGAGCGTTCGCAACGCGCTCAAGGTCGGGCTATCCTTGCCGAGCGTGATCCAGATCACGCCGTCATAGAATTCGCGGCGGACTGCGCACAGGCGGCAGAGCGCGTTGGCGAGCGTGCTTTTGCCAATGCCGCCAATGCCGATCAAAGCGTTCAGCGGCGCCTGGCTGACGATGGCGTTGACGCGCTCATCGCTCTGGAACAGGCTCTGATAGACGGTCTGGAGTTCAGGGCGCTCAAGGTAGCGTTCGGGCAGGTTCGGCAAGCCGAAGATATCAGCGTGCGGCTCGGGCGTGCGGTGCAGGCGCTTGAGGAGCTGATCGAAGCGCGGCGTGTAATCGGCTATGCTGGCTGCAAGGCGGAAATCGAGCGCTTCAGGGTGCGGCTGAGCGGCGGCGGCGTGCCATACATAAACGACGGGCTTGCATTCAAAGCGGGCTTCGGCGGGCAACGTGGCGTCATCTATCAGCAAGAGGCGATCAGCAAGGCTGAGACGAGGCACGAATTCGCAATCTTTCTCGCGCAGGTCGTCTTTCAGGCGCTGCACGAAGTCGGTCTCAGGTTGCGCGATGAGGCACAATTTCAAGGTCATGGCGCATGTCTCGCAAAAAGCATCAAAGGCAGTTGATTTATTGTAACATAACTTTGCAGCGCTGTGCGCAAATCGTCAAGCGCGGCGTGTTGTGAGCGCGCATTGAGGCGGCTTATTAACAAAATAAGGCGTGAGCAACTGCTCACGCCTTGCAGAAATGCTTGATTCGCGCTGCGTCTAGGGCGCGTTCGCGGCGATGGTGGCGCAAGCGAGGCAGATGTTGCCAGGGCGGATCATGGCATAGCCTGCTTGCGGATCGTCGCTATCGTAGTTGGTGAAATCAACGTTGAAGACGATCAAGAGGCGCACGCGGTTGGTGTTGCGCGCGGCGCGCACGGCTTCACCTAAGAATTGGGCTTGGCGCTGCGCAGTGGTGCCAGCTGCCCAAGCGAAATTGGCGGGCAGCGGTCCGTAGCCTTCGGGCGAGAGGTAGCCAAGCTCGCTGAAGCAGGCTTGCTTGCCGGGGAAAGGCGCAAGGGCGCGTTGCAGCATGGTCAGGAAGTAGCGCGTTGGGTAGTTATCGCCGCGCGGGTCGCCGCTGGTCGCCGTTGGGCTGACGATGCCTTCGTTGTAATGCACGCCGATGCAATCGGCAAAGCGGGCTGCGCCTGCGGCAGCCATGCCGTTGTAATAGCGGTCGTCATTCCAGACTCGGGCTAAGCCGAAGGCGCCTTCGGCGCCGGTTGGCGCGGGCGCGCCAGTGATGACGAGCGTGTTCGGATTGGCGGCTTTGATGGCGGCGTGCGCTTTCTGCAGCAGCTGCACATAGCTGGCGGGATTGATCTGACCTTGCGGCCATTCGCGGTCAATGTTCATCTCATTCCAGACTTGAATGGCATCCGCGCCTGAGCGCGCCAAATTGGCGACAAAAGTGGCGTATTCATCTTGGTAGGCAGGCTCCAGCACGCGATTCTTATCGCCAACGATGCTCAGCATGACTTTATAGCCGGCGCCTTTGGCTTCACCGATGAAGGCGACCGCGTTCGCGTCGCCGGAAGCGAATTGGCGTTTCACCCAGGTCATTTTGGCGCTCTTCATGACGGCGTCGCTGTTGGCAGTCAGGCCGCCTTGAATCTGTCCGCCGATCTCGAAGGCTGCTGCGCCAGTGCCCGGCGCTGGAGTCGGCGGAACGACGCCGCCAGGTCCTGGCACGCGCAATTGCTGCCCAACGAAGATCAGGTTGACGTTCACGATGCCGTTGAGCTGAGCTAGCGCCGCGACCGACGTATTGAAGCGACGCGCAATGCGCGCCAGCGTATCGCCGCGCTGCACAACGTAAATGCCTGTGCCGACGGTCGGCGGCTGCGTAGGCGGCACGATCACGCCGCCGCCACTGATGATCAGGCGCTGTCCGACGAAGATGCGGTTCACGTTGGTGATGCCGTTCTGAGCGGCGATCACGCTGATCGGCACGCCATAGCGCAGCGAGATGCGATACAGGTTCTCGCCTTGCTGCACGATGTGAACAACTGGCTCTTGCGCTTGCGCCTGACCGCTCAA
>DAOTWB010000120.1:0-11296 GCA_034436235.1 Anaerolineae bacterium | reverse complement strand
AAAACGCCCAAAAGCGTATCAATCGCAGACTCATGTTGCAACCACCTACGACCCATTGAGGGTACTGAAACTCATCCGCAATTTATCGGCGTCGGCACACCAAAGGTTGCAACCACCTACGACCCATTGAGGGTACTGAAACAGCGCTTCGGCAGCCATCTTGTAGGTGAGCGAAGTTGCAACCACCTACGACCCATTGAGGGTACTGAAACCACTTGGGCGATGGTCGTGCGATCTTCTTGCCATCGTTGCAACCACCTACGACCCTTTGAGGGTACTGAAACGGCGTCTTGCCACTACTCAGCAGCTCGAGCAACTGTTGCAACCACCTACGACCCATTGAGGGTACTGAAACAGCGCCAGCGATTTCTCCGCCAGCTCGCGCGCGCGCGTTGCAACCACCTACGACCCATTGAGGGTACTGAAACTGAGCGCGCGGCGGCAGAGCGCGAGCGCGCCGATCGGTTGCAACCACCTACGACCCATTGAGGGTACTGAAACCCGTGAGGACGCGAGCCGCCGCGACTTCACGGTAGTTGCAACCACCTACGACCCATTGAGGGTACTGAAACAACGTTAGTCGAAACCAGATTCTCGGAGCTTTTGAGGTTGCAACCACCTACGACCCATTGAGAGTACTGAAACGTCTCTACTGCCTTTCACTTCTCAGTTCGGAATGGCAGTTACGACTGCCTGCGACCCGAGCAGGGTGAAGTGACGAATTGGCAGGCGCGGCGCGGCATGGCGCGGCGGCGTATGCGGAGCGTAGTTGTGCATTGCAGCGGCGCTCTGTATAATGCCAGACGCATTTCATACTGCGAACGGAGAGTCGATCATGAAATCTCGCGCATTGCTGCGCCTGCTCTTGGCGATCAGCTTTTTGCTGCCTGCGCTGCTCAGCGCCGCGCCTGCGCAGGCGAACATCTTCAGCCTGAGCGTGCATCGCCGCACTTGCAGCCAAGCCACTGCCTTCGTGAATTACGACGGCTTCTCAGGCGGCAGCGCGCCTTTTTACATCGCCTTCACAGTAGACCTGAACAATAACGGCGTCTTCGGCGAGGTCGGCGAGCCAACTTTGTTCGCCCAAGTCACAGGCAACGGCTCGCCATTGGTCATCGGCAGGCGCTTGAGCTTCCCGAATCAGCGCGAAGGCACGTTCATCGCGGTGACCGCCTATGAAGTGGATAGCGAAGGCTTCTTCATCGGCGGACCGCTAGAGCCTGTCCGCTACAGCTGCACGAATCGTCCCGCTCTGAACGCGACCGCCAGCAACACTGGCATTCAGCCGCGCATTGCAGTGGTGGCGCGCGTCTTCGTCAACCGCGTCGAGGTCTACAGCGCGCCGAGCGCGGCTTCGACGCTGATCGGCGGCTTAGGACTCGGTCAGCAAGTGGATGTGCTGGCGCGCAGCGCGCGCAACGACTGGGTGCAGATTCGCTTCGGCGGCGGCACGGGCTGGATCATGTGGCAGACTCAGGCGCGCTTGACGGGCGCTTTTTCGCAGTTGCCAATTGTGCAATGAAGGACGCTTTTGCGATGATAGAGCGAGCGCCTGAGCTATTGTGGTGGCAGCGCGGCGTGATCTATCAGATATATCCGCGCAGCTTCATGGATTCGAACGGCGACGGCATCGGCGACCTGCGCGGCGTGCTGCAGCGCATAGATTACCTGAGCGAGACGCTCGGCGTAGACGCCATCTGGCTCTCGCCGTTCTATCCATCGCCGATGAAGGATTTTGGCTATGACGTCGCCGATTATTGCGATGTCGATCCGATCTTCGGCACGCTCGCCGATTTCGATGAATTGCTGGCGGCTGCGCACGCGCGCGGCTTGCGCGTGATCATTGACTTCGTGCCGAACCATACCTCAGATCAGCATCCGTGGTTCAAGGAGTCGCGCAGTTCACGCGACAATCCGAAGCGGAATTGGTACGTCTGGGCTGATCCGAAGCCTGATGGCAGTCCGCCGAACAACTGGCTGAGCTTGTTCGGCGGCAGCGCATGGGAATTCGATGCGCACACAGGGCAATACTATCTGCATTCCTTCCTGAAGGAGCAGCCTGATCTGAATTGGCGCAATCCTGAGGTGAAGGCAGCCATGTTCGAGGCGATGCGCTTCTGGCTGCGGCGCGGCGTGGACGGCTTCCGCGTGGATGTGGCGCACTTTCTGATGAAGGATCCTGAGCTGCGCGATAATCCGCTCAGCGCAGGCGGCTTGGCGCTCTACAAGCCGATGGGCGAGTACGATACGCAGATTCATCTCTACGATAAAGGGCATCCTGATAATCACGCGCTCTACCGCGAGTTCCGCGCCGTGCTGGACGAATTCGAGCCGATCAGTCCGCGCATGGCAGTGGGCGAGATTCACATCGCCGATTGGCAGGAGTGGGCGACTTACTACGGCGAGAACAACGATGAGCTGCACATGCCGTTCAACTTTGCGCTGATCAACACGCCATGGCGCGCCGATGTGGTGCGCGAGGTGGTCGAGAATGTGGAGCGCGTGCTGAGCAAGGGTCAGCAGCCGAATTACGTCTTCAGCAACCATGACGAGCATCGGATTGCCAGCCGCATCGGCGAGCCTGCCGCGCGCGCCTGCATGTTGCTCTTGCTCACGTTGCGCGGCACGCCAACCATGTACTACGGCGATGAGATCGGCATGGTGGACGGCGACATTCCGCCTGAGCTGGCGCAGGATCCTTGGGGAAAAAATGTGCAAGGGCTGGGCTTAGGGCGCGATCCTGAGCGGACGCCGATGCAGTGGGATAGCTCGCCGAATGCAGGCTTTGCGCCTGAAGGCGTGCAGACGTGGCTGCCTGTCAATCCTGATTATCCGACGCGCAACGTGGCGGCGCAGCTCGCCGATCCGCGCTCGATGCTGAACTTGACGCGCGCGCTGCTCAAATTGCGGCGCGAATCGCCTGCGCTGCACGGCGGCAGCTATCGCACGCTCAGCGGCGACGCGCACGTCTACGTCTTCGAGCGCACGGCAGGCGCGCAACGCTTTATCGTCGCCATCAATTTCACGGCTGAGCCGCGCCAAGTCGCGCTGCCGAGCGGCGGCGCGCTCGCCATTTCCACTGAGATGGATCGCGCCGATGAGCGCGTTGGCGAGCAGCTCAGTTTGCGTCCGTATGAAGCGGTCATTGTGCGCGCATAGCGATAGAAAGCAAAAAGTCGCCTTGCGCAAGGCGACTTTTTGTGCGTCCAGTGCCGAGAGCCAGACTCGAACTGGCGACACCTGCATTTTCAGTGCAGTGCTCTACCAACTGAGCTATCTCGGCGTTATGCGCATGAGTGTAGCAAAGTTTTGCGCAACGCGCAAGGGCGACTCTGCATAAGGCGATTCTAACTTGCACGGCTTGCCAGAGAGCGATTTTGTGTGTTCAATGTGTGGTATGGTAAAATGGCGCAAAAGTAGCGCTTTAGTTTGAGCTGGAGGCAACGGTGGCTGTAATCCAAAATGCCAACAGAGTTGACGACGAGCATGAAGGCGATCTGCCGCTAGAGGCGGTACACGCGCATCAAGTGACGCAGCAATGGCTCGTCATGCGCCAAGCCAACGTTTGGCGTCCGCCGACGGATGTGTTTGAATTGGTGGATCGCTTAGTGGTCATGGTCGAGATCAGCGGCATGCGCGACGGCGAGTTCAATGTCTCGTTACAAGAGCGCCGTCTGGTGATCAGCGGCGTGCGGCGGCGCGCAGTCCGCGATCGGAGCGCTTTCCATCAGATGGAAGTGCGCTATGGCGAATTCCGCACAGCGGTCAATCTGCCATGGGCGGTTGATCGCAGCCGCGTGACAGCCACTTATAAGGATGGCTTCCTGCGCGTCGATCTGCCGCGCGCTGCCAAGCAACAAGCGCACACTGTGAACGTAGACATTGACGGCAGCAAAGGATCGGACGAGTAGCCTAAATGCCTTCCAACAAGCGGCTAGGACGCCTCACACAGAGTGCGGCGCAGCCGATCACGCTCGAAAACGATGAGCAAAATGTCAAGCTCAGCTCAGAGAGCGCGCAGGTCAACGATGAGAGCGCGCAAGCGAGCGCTACTATTCAAGTGCCGGCTGAACTGCCGATCCTGCCTTTGCGCGGCTTGGTCGTCTATCCGCAGACGGCGATGCCGCTCAACATTGGTCAGCGGCGCTCAGTGCGCTTGGTGGACGACGCAGTCAGCGGCGATAGGCTGATCGGTCTGGTCGCGTCGCGCAATCCTGAGCTGGAGATGCCTGAGCCGAACGATATCTACACCATCGGCACAATGGCGGCGATCTTGCGCTTGTTCCGCACGCCTGATGGCACGATACGGCTGCTCGTGCAAGGTCTGGCGCGCATTCGCATCGAAGCATATACGCAACAAGAGCCGTTCCTGCGCGCGCGCGTCACGCACATCCCTGAGCTGGTGGAAGAGACCAACGAAGTGGAAGCGCTCAGGCGCACAGTGGTCGATCAGTTCAGCAAGTTGGCAGAGCTGGTGCCGAGCATTCCGCGCGACTTGGTCAGCTCAACGATCAGCACTAGAGATCCGCTTCAACTCGTCTACGCGATCGCCACGTACATCCGCTTAGACCTTGAGAGCTATCAGCGCGTTCTGGAGCTGGATAGCGTCTCGGAAAAACTGCACTTGCTCTTAGAAATCTTGAACAAAGAGATCAAGGTGCTGGAGATCAGCCGCAGGATTCAGAGCCAAGCGCAATCCGAGATCGATCGCATGCAGCGCGACTATTACCTACGTCAGCAGCTCAAGGTGATTCAGAGCGAGCTGGGCGAAGGCGATGAGCAATCTGTCGAGGTTGAGCAGTTCCGCGAGCGCATAGCGGCTGCTGGATTGCCTGAGGAAGCCTTGCGCGAAGCGCAGCGCGAGCTGGATCGCATGGCGCGCTTGCCTGCCGCTTCCGCTGAGTACGCTGTCATTCGCACCTATCTGGACTGGATGACTAGCTTGCCATGGACGAAGCGCACTGAGGATAACTTGAACATCCGTCACGCGCGCCAAGTGCTAGAAGCTGATCACTACGGTCTGAAGGACATCAAAGAGCGCATTTTGGAATTCCTGGCAGTGCGCCGCTTGCGCGCTGAGCGCTATGGGAACGCCAATTCCAACGGCGCGAGCGATAGCGTACGTCGCGACCGTCAAGGCGCGATTCTGTGCTTCGTCGGTCCGCCGGGCGTCGGCAAGACGTCGCTCGGCGCTTCGATCGCGCGCGCGATGGAGCGCAAATTCACGCGCATGAGCTTAGGCGGCGTGCGCGACGAAGCTGAGATACGCGGCTTTCGGCGCACGTACATCGGCGCGATGCCTGGGCGCATTATCCAAACCTTGCGCCGCGTCGAGACGCGCAATCCTGTCATCATGCTCGATGAGATTGACAAGATCGGGCGCGATTTTCGTGGCGATCCATCTGCGGCGCTGTTGGAAGTGCTCGATCCTGAGCAGAATCACGAGTTCCGCGATCATTATTTGGACGTGCCGTTCGATCTCTCTGAGGTCCTGTTCATCACCACTGCCAACGAACTCGATCCAATTCCGCCGCCCTTGCGCGACCGCATGGAGATCATCGCGCTCTCAGGCTACACTGAGCAAGAGAAGCTGCAAATTGCTTCGCGCTACCTTGTGCCGCGCCAAATTCGCGAGAACGGACTGAAGCCGAATGAAGTTCAGTTCACGCAGGATGCATTGCAGGCGCTCATCCGCGATTACACGCGTGAGGCAGGCGTCCGCAACTTGGAGCGCGCCATCGGCAGCGTTGTGCGCAAGGTCGCCACGCGCATCGCCGAAGGCGAGGTCAAGCGCGTGCGCGTGACGCCTGCTGCCGTGCGCAAGATGTTGGGCAAGCCGCGCTTCGGCTATGGCGAGGAATTGGCATCGCGCACAGAACTGCCTGGCGTGGCGATCGGTCTTTCGGTGACCGCCTTCGGCGGCGACGTGCTGTTTGTCGAGGCGACGCACATGCCCGGCAGCAAAGGTTTCCAATACACTGGTCAGCTGGGCGAGGTGATGCAAGAGAGCGCGCGCGCCGCGTTCAGCTATGTGCGTGCGCACGCCGACGATTTAGGTATTTCGCCTGACTATTTCAAGAAGCACGACATTCACTTGCACGTGCCAGCAGGCGCTGTGCCAAAGGACGGTCCTTCGGCTGGCATCACGATGGTGACGGCGCTGGCATCGCTGATGACCGGGCGCACGGTCAAGCACAACGTCGCCATGACGGGCGAGATCACGCTGCGCGGCAAAGTGTTGCCTGTTGGCGGAATCAAGGACAAAGTGTTGGCAGCCCATCGCTTCGGCGTGGATACGGTCATCCTGCCTGTGCGCAATCAGCACGATCTGGACGATCTGCCTGACGATGTGCGCGAAGCGCTCACTTTTATATTAGTGGATGACGTCAAGGAAGTTCTGGAAGCGGCGCTCACGCTGAAATCGGAATAGTCTGTCAATGTAACGGACTTGTGCTTGAAGGAGTCGAGTTGTGCCTAAGGTCATGCTTGTTGATGATGATCGGACGACGGCGACGCTGTTGGAGACGCTGCTCAGTCTCGACGGCTTCGATGTGATCTTAGCTGCGCGCGGCAGTGAAGTCTTGGAGAAAGCGCGTCGCGAGCAGCCTGACGCCTTCTTGATTGACTACCATCTTGCGGGCGGCATAAACGGCACAGATATCATCGGGCAGTTGCGCGCCGAGCCTGCTTTTCAGCACGCGCCCATCATCATGACTTCCGGCATGAATGTGGAAGATGCCGCGCTGCGCGCAGGCGCTAACCTGTTTTTGATCAAGCCGTTCGATCCTGTCCAGCTGCCCAACCTGCTGAACCAGCTGCTCAGCGCCGTTTGAGCATATGTCACAGCCGCCTGTTGAGCCTAAGCCGTATCCGCCTTACCGCCCGACCTTAGCGATCTTCTTGATCATGCCGATCGCCGCTGCGCTTGTGGCGCTCTTGCTGGCTGAGACGCTCGTCGAGCGCGATGCGATCGGTGGCAGGCGCGACGATGCGCCGCCGGCGGTCGCTTTCTCGCCTTCCACGCTGATCGGCAGCCCTGCGCCTGACTTCGAGCTGCCGACGCTGGACGGCGCGCTTTTCCGCCTGAGCGATCAGCGCGGCAGCTGGCTCGTCATCAACTTCTGGGCAACATGGTGTCCGCCTTGCCGCGCCGAAATGCCCGTCCTTCAGGCGCTGCACAACGCGCCATCTGAAGCGGCGCGCGCTTTAGGGCAGGTGAAAGTGATCGCGATCAACCGCGATGAGTCAAAAGCGACTGTGCAAGCGTTCCTCGACGAGCTGAAGCTCAATTTGCCCGTCGCGTTGGATGCAGGCGGCAAGGTCAGCAACCGTTACGGCATCCTCAGCCTGCCTATCACGTACTTTATCGATCCTGAAGGCGTGGTGCGGCACAGACATATCGGCGAGATCAGCGCTGAGTTGCTCGATCAGACCTTTCGTAAGTTGGCAGGTTCGTAGCCGCCATGCAGATCGATCTCGGACGCAGCGTCACTTATCCGTTTGAAGACTCAGCTTGGCTTTCTAAGCTGATCGTCTTTCTGATCGTCGGTTTTTTGCCCGGCTTGAACTTGATCGTGTGGAGCGGCTATGCGCTCAGCGTGGCGCGCAACCTTGCGCGCGGCGAGCAGCAGCCGTTGCCGTCTTGGGACGCCTGGTCGGATATCGCCGTGCGCGGTCTGCTCTCACTGGTGGCGACGGCGCTTTACTTCGCGCCTGCCGCCTTGATCGCGATCGGCGCGTGGCTGATCGGCGCTTTGAGCAACGGCGCTGAGTCGTTCATCATGCTGCGCTTGGGCGCGCTTGGCATAGCGCTGCTCTACAGCTTGCTGATCAATTACGTGCTGACCTGTGCACATGCGCGCTACGCACAGACCGACCAATTCTATCACTACTTGGAAGTTGGTGCGCGCCTGCGCGATCTGCGTCAAGCGGCTGTGCCCTTCGGCGTGCTGTATCTCTATCAGAGTCTGCTCACTTTTCTGCTATTGATGCTCACTTTTGTGGTGATCGCGCTGTTTCTTGTGGCGCTCAGCGCAGCTGTGACCAATGGCGGCATATTGAGCCTGATCATCGCGCCGATTCTCGTGCTAGGCACAGCAGGTTACATCGCCATTGTGACCTTAGGTTTTCTCACGAATGGCTATTTGCTCGGCACGACGCTGCTCGGCATACGCCATGTACTGTCATCGCGCTGAGCATGTCTTTTGAGGCTGCCGTGTGGTAAACTGATCGGCGCTAGAAGTTCGCAGGCTAGGAAATGTCATCATGAGCGAGCCGCTGAGCAGCCTTCAGCCTGACCGTCTGATGCAGCACGTCCAAGCGCTGTGCAAAGGCATTGGCGCGCGTCCTGCTTGCTCGCCACAAGAGCGGCGCGCCGCTGAGTACGTCCAAATTGCCTTGCGCGCTATCGGCGTGGAACACATCGCTGTGCAGCCTTTCCGCAGCCACACGACGCTCGGCGCGCAAGTGCTGCCGACGCTTGGCTTGGCGGCGCTCTCGGCGCTGAGCGGACGCAAACGCACAGACAGGCTGCAGGCAGCGACGCTCTCCGCGTTGAGCGCCTTCAATTTGCGCGGCATCCTGAGCGCCAAGCCGCCGTTTTTCCAGCCGCTGATCGCGCTCGGCAGAAGCCAGAATGTGATTGCGACCTTGCCGCCGCGCGGCGACGTCAAGCGCTGCGTCTACCTAGTTGCGCACTTGGATAGCGCCAAACAACGCTTCACTTTGCCAACTCAGCCGCCTGAGCTGCTCAAGCCGTTGACGACGCTCTTCATCGGCGCGCTTTTCGCCAATGCGCTGATCCAGCTGCGGCGCGTGTTTTTGCCGAAAGCGCGGCGCAATTTGTGGGACGTTCTATTCGCCGCGCTGACCTTCGGCGCGCTCGCCGCGCAGATCAACGACGAGCGTCAGCCTTTCATCGAAGGCGCTAACGACAACGCGAGCGGCGTTGGCGTCCTGCTCGGTCTGGCTGAGGCGCTCAGCCTTGCGCCGCTTGAAAACACGCAAGTGACTCTCTTGTTCACAGGCTGCGCCGAGGTCGGCTGCATCGGCATGGTGCGCTATTTGGAGCAATTCCAGCCGCCGCGCTTCAATAGTTACTTCATCGTCTTCGAGATGGTCAGCGGCAGCAACTTGTGCTACATCATCAAGCACGGCATCACTGCCTTTGGCGAATACGCGCCTGATCCTGAGCTGCTGAGCTTTGCACGGCGCGCTGCTGTGCAGCAGCCGCAAGTGGCAGGGCGCGAGATGCTCAGCTTGGATGAGCTTGCCGTCATTGCGCGCATGGGCTACCGCGGCTTGGCGCTAGCAGGCTACGATCAAGAAGGACGGCTGCCGAATTGGCACCGCACCAGCGATACGCTTCAGCGCATTCAGACAGGCACGCTCAGCCGCGCTGCGCACTTCGGCTATGCCTTGCTACAGGCAATCGATCGCGGTGCACAAGCTGGCTGACGCATTCACGAGGATTTCGCACAAGTAAGATCATGCCTCACATCGTCTATCTCATGTCAGATACCGGCGGCGGACATCGCGCAGCTTGCCGCGCTATTGAGGCGGCGCTCAACGAGCGCTATCCAAATACGTTCACGGGCGAGCTGGTGGATATGTGGCGCGATTACACGCCTTTTCCGTTCAGCACGCTGCCCGATACCTACGTGAAGTGGGTGAATTGGAGTCCGACGACTTATGCAGCGCAGTACTGGGTGAACGACCGCATTTGGCGCGCTAAGCCGCTCAGCCATGCGCTGTGCCGCCAACTTTTTCCGCGCATGAGGCAATTTTTCCAAAAATATCCTGCCGATCTGTACCTATGCGCGCATTCCGTCTTTGTGCGACCTGGCATTCACGCGCTGCGCAAGCTCGGCATCCGCAAGCCATTCATCACGGTCATCACGGATTACGCGCTGCCCAACATCATGTGGTACGATCCGCGCGTGGATTTGACGACCATACCAACTGAGCCTGCCTATCGGCGCGGCTTGCGGCTCGGTTTGCTGCCTGAGAAGATGGTGCTGACAGGCGCGCCTGTCCATCCTAAGTTCACAGCGCTCAAGCTGAGCAAAGCTGAGGCGCGCGCGGCGCTCGGCTGGTCGCCAGAAGCGCGCATCGTGTTGATGGTCGGCGGCGGCGACGGCATGGGAACGCTTCAGCAGACGGCGCGCGCTATTGATAACTTGCGGCTTGACGCTGAGCTGGTGATCATCGCAGGGCGCAACGCAGCCATGAAAAAAGCGCTCGAAGCGCGTCAATGGGAACGTCCGACGCGCATTTACGGCTTCGTGAACAATATCGAGGTGATGATGCGCGCCGCCGATCTGCTGATCACTAAAGCTGGGCCGGCGACCTTGACCGAAGCGGCGACTGTCGGCTTGCCAATGGTCATCAGCGGCGCAATACGTTTTCAGGAGTCGCCGAACGTGAGATATGTAGTCAGTCGCAAGGCAGCGGTTTACGCGCCGTCGCCGCGCAAGGTAGCGGCTGCTGTCGCCGCGCTCTTGGCAAACGACGGCGCGCAATTGCAGGTGCTTTCAGAAGGCGTGAGAGCGATCGCCGAGCCGCACGCCGTATGGCACATCGCTGAGCTAGTCCATCAATACGCGATGAGAGCAGTCGAGCGCTGATCGGCGCAGCGCGCTTCAAATGTGAGGAGCGGGAGGGAAGGGATTCGAACCCTTGTCCCCGCTTTCGCAGGGAAACCGCTTAGCAGGCGGCCCCAATCGTCCACTCTGGCACCCCCCCTCAGCAAGTTGCGCTAATTGTAGACGTTCATGGCGGCAGAGTCAAGAGACAAGCCTACACGCCTCAGCTCTGAATTGACAAACGCCAAAAGCGTGCTAGAATGTGAATTTACTTGTGACCCCAAGTGAGCCACCTGAAATTCGTCCCGTTGAGCGCCCGTCTTATAGCAATGTGGTGAGGAGCGAGATCGTATGCAGCGACGCCTGAACACCAAGAATTATGCGCGCACCCGCGACGTGCAAGCCCTGCCTTCGCTGATCGAAGTGCAGCTGAATTCGTTCCGTTGGTTCTGCGAGGAAGGCTTGGGCGATCTGTTCGCTGAGATCAGCCCGATTGAGAATTTTAACGGCACTTTGCAGCTCCATTTCCCCAGCAATTCGCCCATCTCGCGCGATCTAGGCTTGAAATATTGGTTCGAGGCGCCTAAGCACAGCGAAGACGAGTGCCTTGAGCTGGATATGACCTACGCTGCGCCGCTCTATGCGCGCGTCGCGCTCATCAACAACGAGGCGAACGGCGAGGTCATCCACAACGACATCTTCTTGGGCGATTT
>DAOTWB010000119.1:0-16580 GCA_034436235.1 Anaerolineae bacterium | reverse complement strand
TCGGGTCAACGGCGCGCTTGAGCTGCGGGACGGGCGGCTGCTCTCGTGGTCTGAGGACAAGACGCTCCGTCTGTGGGCAGCGGACGGGACTGAAAGAGCCGTCTTGCGCGGGCATGAGGGTGTGGTCAGGGGCGCGCGGGAGCTGCGGGACGGGCGGCTGCTCTCGTGGTCATGGGACGGGACGCTCCGTCTGTGGGCGGCGGACGGGACTGAGGAAGCCGTCTTGCGCGGGCATCGGGGTGAGGTCAGCGGCGCGCTGGAGCTGCGGGACGGGCGGCTGCTCTCGTGGGCAGAAGTTGACACGACGCTCCGTCTGTGGGCGGCGGACGGGACTGAGCTAGCCGTCTTGCGCGGGCATAAGCGTTGGGTCAGGGGCGCGCTGGAGCTGCGGGACGGGCGGCTGCTCTCGTGGTCTGATGACGGGACGCTGCGTCTGTGGGCGGCGGACGGGACGCCGCTCGGCGCGATGCGACTCGACGCGTCGCCTTCCGAATTGCGGGCATGGTTCGCCGCGCACGACGCCGACTGGCGGACGTTCATCGAGAATTGGGGATGGTACACGCTCGCGCCTGAGCGCGGCTTGTTGGCGTGGCGCCATGGCGCGGCGCTGCATCTGTGCCGCGCCGAGACGGGCGAGGAGCTGGATCGCTTCTACGCGGATAGCGAGATCACTGTAGCGTGCTTCTTGCAAGGCGGCGCTGCAATCGCGCTCGGCTGTGAGAATGGGCAGGTCATCTTCCTGAAAGTGAATTTGTGAGCTGGGCGCTGAGCTGGTAGCTGCCTTGCGCGGCGCTCAGGCGCTGCACCAAGATGGCGTAAGGCGCGCCTGCCTGCGGCAGGAAATCGAGCGCGAGCGCGCCGTCTTGGGCGCTCGCTTCGGCGATCAGGGCGCCGTCCATCGCGACGACGAACAGGCGCAGGTTTTGGGCGCCGCGCTCGGCGCGCAGGCGCAAAGCGATAGGCTCGGCGCGCTCGGCGCGCAGGCGCCATTCGTGCAAGGGCTGCTCAGGGCGCAGGTCGCGCTCGGCGGCGCGCGCAAGGCGCAGTTCGCCTTGGTAGTGCGCGCTGGGCTGCAGGCGCAGCAGGCTGAGCTGATAGCGGAGCGGCGCGCTGCGCTCGGCGCGGATCGCCAGCGCGTAGAAGCCATCGGCGGGCAGCACAAGGTCAGCAAGGCGGCTGCCTTCGGCAGCGCGGACGGCGGCGGCGAGCGGCTTGCCATCAGGGCGCAGCAGGCTGAGCGTCACGCCGTCCAGGTCGCCTTCCAGCGGCAGCAGCTCAGCGGCGATGCGATCGGCGGCTCTGCCGAAGAAGAGCCAGGCTTGGGCGTCTTGGGCGCGCAGGTCGCCTTGGACGGTCTGCTCATAGGCGATGCCTTGCGCGCGCGCGATGCTGGTCTGTTCGGCGCTCTGCAGGCGCTGCAGGCGCAGGCGGTAGGCGCCTTGGCCGGCGCGGCGCTGCACAAGCAGCTGATAGCTGCCGCTGCTGGGCAGGGTGAATTCGGCGCGCAGGGCGGCGCGCAGATCGAATTCGCTCAGCGGCTGACCGTCGGCGCTCAGCAGCTGGAGGCGGGCGTCAAGGGCGTCGGTCAGGCGCTCGAAGGCGAGGGCATAGCGCTCGTCGGCGCGTCCGCTGAAGTGCCAGCGTTCGGCAGGGCGCGCTTCGCTCAAGAATCCAGCGAATGGGCGGTCGTCGGCGCTGAGGGCGTTCTCAAGGGGCAGCTGGGCGTCGTCCGGGCGGGTCAGGCGCACGCGATAGGCGCCGTTGGTCTGGCCGGCGGCGCCGAGCCAGCGCGTCACGACCAAGAGGTAGGTGCCGTCTTCGGGCAGGCGCAGCGGCGGCAGGGCAACTGCGCTGAGAGTTGGCGGGGCGGCGTTGCCGATCAGATAGGTGCCTGAGGGCGCGTACAGCGCGAGGTCAAGGCGCAGGTCGCCGTTCAGCCGCGCGGCTTCGATCTGAATTGGCTCGCCAACTTTGCCTGAGAACGTCCAATAGTCCACGCCATCGCCGGGCGTGATGCCATTTTGCAGGGTCAAGCCTGGCAAGAGCGGGCGCGGCGCGGCGGCGGCGAGGTTGCTGGGCAGGGCGTCTTGGCGGCGCTGGACGATCAGGGTGTACGGGACGGTCTTCTGGGCGCGCATGACGACGATGTAGCGTCCATCGGCGGGCAGGATCAGGCTTTGCACAGCGGATTCGCGGGCTTCAAGGGCTTCGGGCGCTGCGGCAGCCAAAAGGCGACCGCTGATATCTTGAATTTCGAGCTGCGGCGCAGGGATTGGGGCGCCGCAGCTGGGCGTATTGGCGACTGCGCTGATGTTGACGACATCGCCGGCGGCGCCGATGAATGCCCAGAGCGTCTCGCGCGGGCTGGAGATCACGCCGCGCACCACTTGGTTATAGGCGATGCGCAAGGCTGCCAAGGCGCGCTCTGAGGGCAGGCGAGCGGGCTTGCCAAGCTCGATCAGCAGGCGGTAGCTGCCGCTGGTGGTCACATCGGCGCGCTCAGCCTGCAAAAAGTATGTGCCTGCGCGCGCGATCGGATAGTCAACGATCAAACTTGAAATGCCTTCGGCTGTGCGCAGCAAGGCGCCTTCTGCCAAGACGCGACCATCGGCGTCGAGCAGCAAGAGACGCGGCTGCAAATTGCCGCTGGTCACGAGCAAGCGCGCGGCAAGGCTCTGCTCGGCTTCCGCGTCAAACGACCAGCGTCCAACAGTGCGAATTGGATCGAGGATGCCGTTGGCGGCAATGCCAGAGGTCAGGCGCGGCGGCGTCTCGGCGCTGGGCGCGGCGCGCTGCACGGTCAGGCGGTAGCTGCTGGCAGTGCCGATGCGCGCAGGCAGCACAAGCAGCGTGTACACGCCATCTTGCGGCAAGTGCAAGCGTTCCAGCGTCGCGCTGAGCGCGCGTCCGCGCGCGTCCGTCTCGCCAAGGCGCTGTCCATCAGGCGAAAGCACGATCGCAGTCGGCAAGTTCTCGCCGGAAAGGCTGAGCAAGTGCAGGCTGAGCTGCTGACCTGCTTCGCCGCTCAGCAGCCAATAATGCGCGGTCTGGCTTGGCGTGAATTCGCCGATGGCGCTGCTCTCGGCGTTCAAAATGCCGCCGCTCAGGCTGTTCGGCGTCTGTGCGCTGAGCGAGACGAGATCGAGCGTGAGCGCGAACGGACTGTAGCGCGCGCGGCTGTTGATCGGACGGCGCACGACGAGCTGATAGAGACCATCGGCAGGCAACGTGAACGGCTGCAGGTCAGTCTGACCGACGCTGAGCGCGCCGCTTGCCAACAATCTATCGGACGGATCGCGCAGCGCGAGGATCGGCGGCGCGTCGTCGTTCTGATGCAGCATCTGCACAACAATCTGATCGCCGCGCACGCCACGAAAAGCGTAGCGCACTTCAGGCGTCTGCGCGTCCAGCGCGCCGATCAGGCGCGTGCCATATGCAATCGGCTGAGCGGACGCAGTCTGCTCGGCTGCGTTTTTATAGAGCAGGTTGACGAAAAGCTCATAATTGCCGGCGCTGCCTGCCGTGCGCGTGCCGACGCGCGTTAGGACGACGACATAGCGACCGTCCTCAGGCAATTGAATGCCGCTGAGCGCCGCGTTGACGCCGTCTGCGTCGTCATTGCTCGCCAACAGACTGCCATCTTCGCGCTCAAGGCGCAACACAACGTCGAGATCGCCGCTCGTGGCGCGCGTCGTGATGCCGATCACGTCGCCGCGCTGACCGTCGAAGGCGAGTCGATCCACTGGCGCAGCATCGTTGAGGCGACCAAGCACTTGCTGACCGTAGCGCACTTGCGTGCGAATCGGACGCGCTTCGCGCGCGCCATTCAGCCGCACAGTGTAGCGTCCTGCCGTCTGTCCGAGCGCATTGCCGAAGCGCGACACGACCAAGCGATATTCGCCTGTGTGCGGCAAGCGGAAATTCGGCAGCAAGACGCTATCGCTATCGTCCGAGTCGGCTTGCGCCAGGAGCTGTCCATCGGCGCTGAGCAATTGCAAGGTCAGCGAGAGACTGGCGCCTGGCTCGCGGATCGCCTGCGCCGTGATCAGGTCGCCTTGTTTGCCTTCGAACAGATAGACTTCGTGCGGACGATCGTCTGCCAAGACGCCGTTGACGGCGCTGCCATAGCTCAGACGGTCAATCTCAGCCACTGGACGCGGCGTGAAGTCAAGGCGGATGCGATAGCCGCCTGTGCTAGGCGCGCCATCTTCAGCGATCATGCCGCGCACGATGAGCGCGTAAGCGCCATCGGCAGGGATGACGAAGTCATTCTCAGGCGCGCCGCCAATGCGCGCTGTCGCGAGCGGCAAGGCTTCCGGCAGCGCGCTTGCCAGCACTTCATCTGTGGCGCTGCGCAGCTCAAGATACGGCGCGAGGAAGCGATCAGTGGCTTGCAGCGTCACGCGCACGCGCTCGCCGGCTTGCGCCGCGAAAATCCACGTATCCGTCCCGTCGTCCGCGTAGAGCGCGCTGAGCGCCTCTTGCCCATAGCGCAAGACGCTGCCCATCGCGCGCGCACGACTCTCGGTCAAGCCGAGACTGAGCGCATAGACGCTCGCGCCTTCGAACTCAAACGTCGGATTAGCGACGATGATGCTGTAACTGCCGTCAAAAGGCAACAACACATCTGCGCGCGCGCCAATGCCTTCCAAATCGGCGACGGTCGCCAATGGCACGCCGTTGGCTGCGCGCAGCTGAAAGCTGGCAGTGAACGGCGTGCCGCGCGTGTAGCGCACCGCCACCGAGACTACGTCGCCGGCGTTGCCGCTGAAGACCCACGTCTCAAAGTTGCGCGCCGCCGTCAAAATGCCGCTGACCGTCTGTCCGTAGCCTAGCACGCCGCCTGCGCGTCCATCTGCGGCGAGCCATTCCAGGCGGTAGACGCCTTGTCCTTGCGTGCCGCCGACCACGCGCACGCGATAGACGCCGTCTTCAGGTAGCAGCACGTCTTCAAGGTAGATGGCGTTCTGCGCCAATGTGCGCGTCTGTGCCGCGAAGAGTTGCCCGCTCGTATCGAGCAATTGCAGGCTGAGCGGCGCAGGCGACGGCGGCTCAGCGGCGAAGACGGCGAAGCTCACGCGCTGCCCGCGCCGCGCGCGGAACAGCCATGTATCCTCGTTATCGCCTGCCAACAGAAAGCCTGAGCGCGTCTCGCCTTCGGCAATCGTGCCGCCGCCGCGGCTCTGCAACCGAGTCGCGCTCAAGAGACCTAAACTGAGCGTGTAGCGCCCTTCAATGCGCTCAGCGCGGTTGAGATTGCTCACCACAAGGCGATACAGCCCGCTATCAGGCAGGCGCAGACTCGGCAGCTCAGCGTAATAGCGCCCATCGGTCGGTCGGTCGGCGGCGATCTCACGTCCATTCGGTCCGATCAAGCTGAGCGCTGGCGCCAATCTGCCTGTAGCGCGCACCGCCTGCACCCTGATGACATCGTTGAGCGTGCCGAGAAAGAAGTAGGTGTCTGTCTCCAGACTGTTTTGCAGCTCCGCCATGACGGTCTGTCCGTAAGTGAGCGGCGTGCCGTCTGCGACGCGCAATGCCTCTACCAGCGGCTGTGAGTCGAGCGTGAGCAGATAACGTCCGCCGCTCAAGCCCATGCTCACCACGACCGTGTAGTTGCCGCCTTGACGGATGCGATAGGTGAAGACAGTGACCGCGCCTTGCGCGTTGAACTGCTCGCCGATCACGCGCCCATTCCGATCCCAGAGCGTTAGACGCGGCGCGTTTGCGCCGTCGAGCGCGGTAGCGCGCAGCTGAATGACCACGTTTGAGCCGCTATTGATGCGCCATGCCTGCACCAAGCTGCCGCTGCCGATCTCGCCGCGCACGGTTGAGTTGAAGAGCAACGGCGCAATTTGATCGGCAGGCAGCTCGGCAGGATTGACCAGCGGACTGATCTGCGCCGCTACTGAGAGCTGAATCGGCGCTGGAGTTGGCGTCGGCGCGTAACGATCAGGCGCAGCGACGCCGCGCAACGGCGCGACCTGCACTGCTTGCGTCGCCGCCTCTTCGAATGGCTGCTGCACGTCGCTCACAAGGCGATACGTGGCAAAATTTCCCGTCACGCGCCCGCCGACCACCACGCGGTATGTGCCGCTCTCCGCGGCGTGCGCGCCAAAGATGGTCAGCGCTTGCGCACGGCTCGTCTCGCCCTGCGCCGCCGCGATCACGACGCCGTTCGGATTGATGACGAAGAGATCAGGCTGCCATGCCACAGGCGTCAGATTCTCCAACCGCACGTTGATGAGCGACTCGGCTGCCGCTGTGATTTCCCAGATGGACAAGCCGTTCTCGCGCGTGGCGACGCCCTTGACAGGCTGCGCAGGACGCAACGTGCCGCCGTCAGTATCTTCCACGCGCAAAGTGTAGCCGATTGGCGTCTCGCGCTCCGTTTGCAAGGCAAGCTCGAAGACTGCGATCCGATAGCGCCCTGTTTGCGGCAGCAGCACGTTTTGCAGCACAGCGCCGCGCTCGGCACGGCTGACGCTTGCGGCGAGAACCGTGCCGTCAGGGCGCAGGATCGCCAAGCCGAGCGTATCGGCATTGGCGCGCGGCGCGGCGCGCACTGTGATCACCTGATCGGCATCGGCATCCAACCAACGCGATTGCACCTCGCCGCGCGGCAGATTGTCCTCGATTGGCGCGTTGAAAGTCACCGCGCCTTGATCGCGCAGCGTGGCAAGGCGCGCAAAGGGCGCGTTGTTCGCGCCGATCTGTTTGAGCAGCACGCTGTAGCGGAAGCGTTGCGCCGATGGCGCGCGCAGCTCAATGCTATACGCGCCAGTGGCGGGCAAGGTGAAGACCTGCTCCAAGCCGATGCCCAACACGCCGCTGAAGAGCGGCAGCTCGTTTGGAATGCCGACCGTCACGCTCACTTCGAGCGCGCTGCTGAAGGTCTCGGCTTGGACGCTGAGCGATAGCACATCGCCTGCCGTGCCGATGAAAAACCATTGCAAGGCGCTCGGCGACTCGGCGTAGCGCATCCTGCCGTACTGCAGCGTGTTGGGCAGCTCAGGGCGCGCCGCTAAGCGGTAGACCGAGAGCGCGAAATCGGCGGCTGTCCGCGCTTCGTAGCTTGGCGCGCTCACTTCGACCAGTGTCACGCGCTCCGTCGGCAAGTTGAGCGCGATATCCAGCGGACTCAAGCCTTGGTACGTGCCGAGCAGCGCGCCGCTTGTGTTGAACAAGCGCACCGACGCCAAGCGATTGGCGCCGTCTAAATCGAGGCGCAGCGCCAATGCGCCGCCCAGTTCCAGACGGTAGACGGCGCGCGGCTGTTCTTCGGTCAGCCTGCCTTCCACTGTGCGTCCGATGAACAGGACAGTGTTCTGCGCAGCTGTGCCAGGGCTGCGCAGATCGAGCGTCAGACGATATGTGCCGCTGGTGCGTCCGCCGCGACCGTCGCCATCGCCTGCGCGGCGCGCCACAATGCGATACTCGCCGTTGAACGGTAGCTGATAAGCGAGGATGCCTGCATCCAAGCCGCCGCTTGCCGAGTCGTTCGTGCGCAGCACATCGCCTAGCGGCGAGATCAGGACGAGGAATGGATCGAGGTCGCCGCTGAGCGCCTGCATTCGGATGTCCACGACTGAGCCGCCGCTCGCCTCAAAGCGCCAGATTTGGCGGTAGATTGTGTTATCGAGCGCGCCTTCCACAGGCACGCCGAAGCGAATGTTGCCGGCTTGCTCCTGACGGATAGGCGTAGCTGTGCTGTTGCCTTGCGCGGCAGCGTACGGCAGGTCGCCTTGTGCGAGCGCTGCGATCGCGCTCAAGACGATCAGGCTGAGGCAAGCAAGGCTGAGTAGGCGGCGTGTTCTGCTCATGGCGCGCATCGGTTCATCCCATGTTGCACGTTCAATCATACCACGCGCCAACCGTTTAGAAAACTGAACAACGCACGATAGGTTCTGATGGTATAATTCGGCGCGCCAATGCGCTTAGGCGGAGGAATCGAATGCTCATCTGGCGAAGACTTGCCGTGTTGTGCAGTGTCCTGCTCTTGGCTGCCTGCAGCAGCACTACCGCGCCTGAACAGACTCCAGTCGCGCAGCCACAAGGCGAGGTGATCGGCTGGGATCGCAATCCGAACACGATTGTGATGCGCCTCGATCGGATCATCCTGAACGAATCGCCGCGCGAGCGCCTGAATCGCCTGCCGACCTGCACGCTCTACGGTGACGGACGGCTGATCTGGGTCAGTTTTGTGCCGCCGGGCGGCGAGGAAGTCTCTGAGACCTACCTTGATGAAGTAACCATGCGCGGCTTCCTTGAGTTCATCATCCGCGACCTGAATTTCTACGATTTGCCTGACCTTGCCGCGCAGGAATTTCCGCCGAGCGAAGATGCTGCGCAAGAGAGCCTGACCTTGAACGTCTCGCGCGGTCTGCGCACCATTCGCAGCTACCGCGGCTGGGCAAACGACGCTTACATCGCCATTCTGGAGCGCTGCCGCACCATCAATCCGCAGCGCGCGCTCTTCGTGCCAGCCGGCGCTTGGATCACGGTCTACGAAGAGCCGCGCAATCCTGCCCTGCCCGAAGTTGGCTGGCCGCTCGCGGCGCCGTTCCGCTTGGCTGAGGTAGCCGCCAGCGGCGAAGCGCGCTGGATTGGCGGCGTGGCGCTGGCGCAGCTGTGGAACTACGAACGGCAGACACAAGGTCGCATCCAATGGATTGAGAACAACGTCGCCTATCGCGTGGCGATCCAAGTGCCGAACATCTCGCGCGATTCGCCGCCTGCGCCGCCCGGCAGCGAGACGCCGACGCCTGCGCCAACTCCAACATCGCCTTCTGAAAGCTGAGCGCTGAAATGTGCTATACTCATCGCACGTTTGGCGCACGCGCCTTCAAGAGGAATGTTATTAGTATGAAGCTGATTATAGCGACGGTTCAGGATCAAGACTCGGATTACGTCGTGAGTAAGTTGACTGAAAAAGGCTATCGCGTGACGCAGGTCGGCTCGACGGGCGGCTTTTTGCGGCAAGGCAACACCACGCTTTTGGTCGGTGTGGAAGATGCGCATGTCGAGTCGGTCATCAGCTTGCTGACGGCTTCCAGTCAGCGCCGTATGCGCTACATGCCGATGGCGACTGGCACAACGCCTAACGGCATGACGCTCTACAACTATGTTGAGGTCGAAGTTGGCGGCGCGACCATTTTCGTCTTGGACGTTGAGCATTTTGAACAAATCTGACAGAAATCGCTATCTATGAAAAAACTCATTTTTGCCATCATCATGGCGGATGCGGTCGAGGCTGTTTCGCGCGCGCTGGTGGAGCAGAAATTTCCTGTCACGCAGATCGCCAGCGTCGGCGGCTTTTTGCGGCGCGGCAACACCACGTTGGTCATCGGCGTGGATGAAGCGCAAGTGGCGAACGTGATCGCCGTCATCCGTGAAGCGTGCGCGCCATATAGCAAAGGCGACCATCACGCTGCTACACTGTTCGTATTGAATGCCGCGCAATTCATCCAGACATGAGCGTGCCGATCTGCCGTCCTGAAGATTTCGATTACGCGCTGCCGCCTGAGCGCATTGCACAGACGGCGGTTGAGCCGCGCGACGCAGCGCGACTCTTGGTCGTGCATCGGCAAAATGGTGCGCTGGAGCATCGCACTTTTCGCGATCTGCCCGAATATCTGACGCCGAACGACGCGCTCGTCCTGAACCAGACGCGCGTCATCCCTGCACGGCTGCAAGCGCGCAAAATGCCGAGCGGCGGCGCCGTCGAGATTCTGCTCGCGCAAAAACTGAGCGACGAGCGCTGGCTAGCACTTCTGGGCGGCAAACGGCTGACGGTTGGCACGCGCCTGCAGCTAGAAGGCGCGCCTGAGGTGCAGGCGGAAATCTGCGAGGTGCGCGAAGGCGCGCAGCGCGTGCTTCAGTTCAACGCGCCAATCGAGCCATACCTGCAGCAGATTGGCGAGTTGCCGCTGCCGCCGTACATCTATCAAAAGTTGAGCGATCCTGAGCGCTACCAGACAGTCTACAGCCGTGTGGAAGGCTCAGCGGCGGCGCCGACCGCCGGCTTGCACTTCACGCCTGAGCTGCTCTTGCGCATCCGCGCGATGGGCGTGCCAATCGTCTATTGCACCTTGCACGTCGGTCTTGGCACGTTTTTGCCGTTGCGCGAGGAGCAGATCGCGGCGCGCCGCTTGCACGCTGAATACGCCGAGCTATCGCCTGAGGCTGCTAAACAGCTGAACGAGGTCAAGCTGCGCGGCGGACGCCTTTTCGCTGTCGGCACGACGACAATGCGCACGCTTGAGACAGCCGCTCTCTATGCGCTTGGCACGCCGCCTGAGCGTCTGCACAGCGCAGGCTACGAAGCAGCTGAGCGCTGCGCTTGGCGTCCGTTGAGCGCCTTCAGCGCACAGACCGAGCTATTCATCATGCCTGGCTTCCAGTTCCGCGCTGTGGATGCGCTCATCACCAATTTTCATCTGCCCAAGTCATCGCTGCTGATGTTGGTGAGCGCCTTTGCCGAGCGCGAGCTGATCTTGCGCGCATATCAGGTCGCCATCGAAGCGCAGTATCGCTTCTACAGCTTAGGCGATGCAATGTTGATCCTATAGGCGTGCTATGTTGCTGGCTCTGGACACTGCGACGCGCATGTTGAGCTTGGCGCTGCACGACAGCGTTGAGATATACGCTGAGTACACCTGGCAGACTGAGAGCCATCACACGGTTGAGCTGGTGCCGGCGGTTCAGAGCGCTTTGCGGCAAGCGCGCCTGAGTCCGCGCGACCTGACGCATCTCGCCGTCGCGCAAGGCCCTGGCTCATTCAACGGCTTGCGCGTCGGCTTCAGCGTAGCGCAGAGCTTCGCGCTCGCCTTGAACTTGCCGCTGTTGGCGGTTCCAACTTTAGAGATTGTGGCGGCAGCGCAGCCGCCGCTGGCTGAGCGCTTGATCGTCTTCGCACAGGCAGGGCGCGGCAGAGTGTGCGGCGCCGCCTGTGTCTGGTCGGCGCAGGGATGGCAGATCGCCAGCGAGACGCGCATTGAGACGCCGTTAGCGCTCTTCGCGATGTTCAGCGCGCCACACACGCCAACGCGCATAGCAGGCGAGGCAGATCAGAGCGTTCGTGAGGCAATTCACGCGCTGAACACTGCGCAAGATCGTCAATTGCAGCTTGCCACGCCTGCTTGGTCGCTGCGGCGCGCCGCTTTTTTGGCTGAGCGCGCCTGGGCGCGTTTTCGGAGTGGCGAGTCGGGCGATCCATTGCGCGCTGTGCCTTTCTATTTGCATCAGCCGAGCGTGCCGCATCCCTGAGGATGAGAGACAATGTATACGCTACGCTATATGCGCTTGCAGGACATTCCGCACGTGATGCAGATCGATCAGCTCGCCTTTCAGACGCCTTGGTCAATGAATTCGTACGTCTTTGAGATCAACGACAATCACAGCGCGCACATGATCGTCTTGGAAAAAGAGGCTGAGCTGCCGATCATTGTCGGGTATGGCGGCATGTGGCTGATCGAAGGCGAGGCGCACATCAGCACCATCGCCACACATCCTGAGTGGCGCGGACAAGGCTTGGGCGAAGTGCTATTGGCAGGCATGGTGCTGCGCGGCATGACTCTGGGCGCTGCGTATAGCGTTTTGGAAGTGCGCGTGAGCAACGTGCCTGCCATCAATCTCTACCGAAAGTATGAGTTCCAAATTGTGAGCGTGCGCAAAGGCTACTACCGCGATAACAACGAGGACGCTTATCTGATGCACTTGACGCCTCTCGACGCAGCCTATGCTGAGCGCTTCGCGGCGCGCTGGCAGGCTTTGCAGGCGCGCGTCGCCTTCACCGACCTGCTCTCACAAGGTCGTCCCAACAGCCGTCAACCGATCATTTGAACGAGGAGTGTACAGCGTATGACCGAATCACTAGCGCCTGAGCAGCGGCGCGCCGCGCTTGAACAGATCGCAGCCGAAGTGCGCGCCTGCACCAAGTGTCCGTTGCACGCGGCAGGGCGCACGCAAGCCGTGCCTGGCGATGGCGACTGCGCGGCTGAGATCATGTTCATCGGCGAAGGTCCGGGCTTCAACGAAGATCGGCAAGGCTTGCCGTTCGTCGGACAATCCGGCAAGCTCTTGGACGAGCTGCTGAGCATGATCGGCATGAAACGCTCACAGGTCTTCATCACAAACGTCGTCAAATGCCGTCCGCCTGAGAACCGCGATCCGCTGCCTGAAGAGATCGCGACTTGCACACAAGCCTATCTCTACCGCCAGATCGCGCTGATCGCGCCCAAAGTGATCGTCACGCTCGGTCGTTTCAGCATGGGCTTGTTCTTCCCAGATGCCAAAATCTCGCGGATTCACGGGCAGGCGCGCTGGGAAAACGGACGCGCGTATTTGCCGCTGTATCATCCTGCCGCAGTGCTGCGCAACATGGAGACGCTCAAGCCGCAGATGGAAGCCGACTTCCGCAAAATTCCGCAGCTGTTGGCGGAATGGGCAAGCCAGCAAAGCGCAGCCGCAGCCGCCGATGCGCCGCCTGAGACGCCGCCCGAACAACTCACGTTGTTTTGAGCTGCGCACAATGTTGCGCAACAGCTAAGTTTTGCTAGGATCGGGAGCTTCGGCTCAGAAGGAGACGCTGTGCGTGGATAATCCGATCATCATGTTGGGCGCAGGTGGATTGGCGGCAGTGTTGGCAGGCTTCGGCGTGGCGCTGATCCGTCAGTACGCCACACAACACAATCCGCCAAGCGGCGCGACGCAGCGCAGCACGCCGAATGGCGGCGGCTTGGCGATCCTAGTGGTTGCGCTGATGCTCTTCATGCCTTTCGGCTTGAGCCTGAGCGCTGATCCAAGCCCTGTGGTGCGTTTTTCGTTAGCGGCGGCGCTGATGGCGTTCATCGGCTTCTACAGGAGCTTTCAGGCGTTGCCGCGTCCGCTGCGGCTGGTGCTGCAGACCGGCGCTGCGCTGATCTTCGTGCCTGCCGTGCCGTTGACGCACTTGGCGCTGCCTGCGCTCTCGCTCGCGCTGCCGCTTGAGCTGGGCTACCTGATTGCTGCGGCGTGGCTGGTCGGCTTGACCAATGTCTACTGTTATATGGACGGCATCAATGGCTTGGCGAGCGGACAAGCTGTCTTAGCGGCGAGCCTTTGGGCGTTCATCGGCAGTTTGTGCGAAGCGCCGCTCGTGACCTTCCTCGCCGTCTTGATCGGCGGCAGCGCGCTCGGCTTCAGCTTGTACAATCTGCCGCCGCGCAGCATCTTTTTGGGCGAGACGGGCAGCAGCTTTCTCGGTTTCAGTCTTGCGGCACTGCCGTTGCTGTGCATCGGGCAGGGCGAGTCGCCGCGCCTGTTCGTCAGCGGCATTTTGATCATGTCGCTGTTCATCTTCGATGCTGCGCTGACCTTCGCGCGTTACCTATTGGCAGGCGGCGAAGGACGTCACGCCAATCGCTCGCATTTGTATCAGCGCTTGCTCAAGCTGGGCGAGCCGCCGCTGCGCGTGCTATGGCTATATCTGCTGCTCTCAGCAGGTTTCGGAATCGCAGGTTTGCTGTATTGGCAGGCGGCTGCCGCCTCGCTCTTGTTCGCGGTCGGCATGATCTGCCTGACGCTCTACGCTTGGATCAAGCGCCGCGAGACGCACGATGAGCCGCTCTTCCCGACCTTGACCGCAAAAGATGATCCGACACGCCTATGAAACTGTTGATCGTCGCTTCTTCGCTCGACTTGCGGCAGCCTTTCAGCGCAACGCCTGCTTGGTGGCAGCTGCTCAAAGGCTTGTACGAAATCGGCGTGGATATCCTTGCCACAACCTATCAAGGACCGGCTATCGAGACGCTGTGGTGGCGCGCGCTGCCCAATCCTGTGCGCGCGCAAGGCGATGCCTTCAAGGCAGTCCGCGCTTTGCTCAAGCGCAGTCTGGGCAAGGAGAAGCCTGTTGAGACAGTGCGCAGCGGCGAGACGCGCGCTGAGCGGCTGCAGCGCGAGCTGGCGCAGCGCGTGATCATGCCGCGCTGGCGTGCCTTCATGGATCGCACGCTCAAAGCGCACCCTGATATTGACGCCGTCATTTTTCTGACCATTCCGCTCAATCACGTGGTCGGCTTGGCGGCGCACGTGCAGAGCAAGTTCGGCAAACCTGTGCTGTACTACGATGGCGACGTGCCTGCCAGCTTGCCGCAATTCGCAGGCTTCGCCAGCGGCTTCAAGATGTACTACGGCGCTGATGTGCGCGAGTACACAGCGTTCATCTCCAATAGCTATGGCGGCGCGCAACTCTTGCGCGATCTGGGTGTGCGGCAAGCGCACGTGCTGTACTACGGCGCCGATCCTGATGTGTTCAGCCCTGTGGATGTGCCGAAAGACATTGATGTCTTCTTCTACGGTCACACGCGCGAGTATCGCGAAGAGTGGATTGATGGCATGTTGAGCGCCGCCAGCCGCGCCATGCCTGAGGCGCGCTTCGCCGTGCGCGGCAGAGGTCTGGGCAGTTTGGGACGCGCTCAGATGCTGCCGTATCTCTCGTTCAGCAAGCTGCGCGAGTACGCTTGCCGCGCCAAGATCAATCTGTGCATCACGCGCAAGGCGCACGCATCGGTCTTCGCGTCGTCCAGCGCGCGTCCGTTTGAGCTGGCGAGCTTGGGCGCGTGCGTTGTGGCGAATCCTTACTTAGGCATCGAGACGTGGTTTGAGCCAGGGCGTGAGATCATCGTAGTGCAGAGCGCGGAAGAGGCTATTGAGCGCTATCGCTGGCTGCTGGCGAACGACTCAGCGCGCCAAGCCATTGGCGCAGCGGCGCGCCAACGGCTGCTGGCAGAGCATACCTTCCAGCAGCGCGCGCGCGAGCTGGTGCAAATTGTGAAGCAGCACGTATGATATCAGCATGGCTGATCGCGCTGATCGGCTTGAGCAGCCAATGGTTCTGGGCGCGCTTGTTAGTGCGCGGCGACCTGGCGCTCACGGCGCTCACGGCGCTCGGCTTGGGCGGCGGCGCGCTCACGCTGAGTATGCTGTGGCAAGCTCTGTTGGGCATGGCGATCGCGCCGCAAGTCACGCTGGGCACTTGCCTAGCGCTCGGCGCGCTCGGCGCGCTCTTTTGGCGGCGCTCGCCGTGCGCTTTTGAGCGGCACGGCGCGCCATATCGCTTGCCTGCGCAGCGCGCCGTGATCGCCGTGCTGAGCCTGACAGCCGTCTTGTGTCTGTTCAACGCCGCGTATTGGTTCTACAATCGCGATGATGCGATTGCGATCTACGCGCGCTTCGGCAAACAGATCGCGCTGAGCGGCGCGTTGCCTGCGCTTGAGGCAGAGTCGCTCTATGAGGCGTATCCGATGTTCATGTCGCTGCTCTACGCCTTCGCGCATCAGCTCTCAGCGGACTTCAACGATAGTCTTGCCGCGTTTTTGGGCGCATTGTTCAGCGTCGGTGTGCTGGGCGTCGCTTACGCGCTGGGACGCGAGCTTTTCAATGCGCCAATCGGCTTGGGCGCGGCGCTGATCTTGGCGCTGGCGCCGCTCTTCACCGATTGGGCATCGGCGGGCTACACAGACCTGCCGTGCGGCTTCTTTTACGGCATGAGCGCGCTCTTTGCGGCGCGCTGGGCGCACAGGGACGCTTGGCAGGACGCGCTTTTGGCAGGCATCATGGCAGGCTTGGCGGCTTGGATGAAGAACAGCGGCTTGCTGCTGATCGGCGCGTTCGGAGTGTACTTCGCGGATAGGCTGCTAGTCGCCAGAATGGACTGGCGACGCGCGCTGATCGGCGCAGCGTTGATCGGCGTCAGTTTCTTGGCGATCTGCGGCGTGTGGTATGCGCGCAATCTGCTCGCGATAGGCGCGCTTGTGCCGCCGACCGGCTGGACATGGCTTGCGCAGCGCACGCTGAGCAACTTGCTGCCTTACGCAAACGAACCTAACTATCTGTTCGCAGGCTACGCGCTGACGCTCGGCGTGTGGTTCACAGCGGCGCGCGCTCTAGCGCGGCGACATGCGCAATCGCGCTTGCTGATGGCATTCTACCTGCCTTTTTTCGCGGTCTGGTGGCTATTTTTCAGCTATGATGAGCGCTTTCTGCTGGCGCTGAGCGCGCTCGCGGCAGTCATGGCGGCTGAGGCGCTGCGCGTTTGCCTTGCGCCGCTCTTCCGAAACTTGCCGCAACTGCATCGCGCGCTGCTGATGCACGCCGCTTTGCTGAGCAGCTTCTTCGCGCTCTACACAGCAGTGGACTACAAAGCAGAGCTTTTGCGCGCGCCGTTCCTGAGCGCTGAGGCGCGTTGGCGCGTCGTCTTCGGCGCGCGCTACGATGTAGCGCAATTCTTGAAGACTCTGCCGCACGACGCGCAGGTCTGGACGAGCGATCAGCTTCTGTTCTATCACGCGGAAGGCGTGCGCGTGATCACAGGCGGCGCGCCAAGCGCACCACAGCCGAGCGGCTATCTGGCGCTAGCGCCGCACGAGCAGCTGCCTGCGCAATTCGCGGCGCGGCAGCCGATTTATGTCTACGCTGATTGGCGCGTCTACAGCCTTGCGCCGTGACGCGCCTGCCATGCCTCAGCCTTGATTGCGCGTCCGCTCGCGCCGCATTTCTAGCTCGTATAGCTCCTGCAGGCGCTTTTGGATGCTTTCAGC
>DAOTWB010000118.1:0-10099 GCA_034436235.1 Anaerolineae bacterium | reverse complement strand
TTGTGGAAGCGCTCAGCGCGCCTGACTTCGACTCAGCGCTGCGCATGGCGCGCCTGCGCGTGCGCGACGCTGCACCGCGTCACTTGCCGCGCCTGAGCGCGCCGCCTGAGCTGGAAGCGCGCCTGCGCGACTATCTGATGATAGATTCGCCAAGCTACCTCGCCATGCCGCCGCAAGCAGCCCAAGAAATTTTGACGGCGCTGCGTGCGATCGTGCCGTCTAAGCAGGCGCGCGCCGCGCTGATCGTCTCCGATCCGATCTTGCGCGCTGCGCTGCCATCCCTGATGCGCTATGAATTCCCACACCTTGCCGTGCTGGCACAGGAAGAGCTGGACGATGGTGACGATCACGCTTCTGCTGGATAGCGCGCTCGGCGACGCGCTTGATGACGCGGCGATCTGCGAAGCGGCACAGCGCGCTGCGCAGCAGCTCTGCGAGCGGCTTGGCGTGCCTGCGACGCCAACGCTCAGCCTTGCGCGCGCGTCGTTGCCGTACGGCTTGGCTGCGCTGACGGTTGAAGGCGTGCGCTGCCGTCACGCCGATAGCCTTGAGCGCCAAATCTTCGCGGCGCAGCGCGGTGCGCTCTACATGCCGAGCCACACGGCGACCATCGCCGCCTGGTTGCGCGAGCAGCCTGAGCGCTTGCCGCCTTTCCTGAGCGCTTTTGTGTATGGCGCGCTGAGCGATCAGGCGGCGCTGCTGCTGAGCGACTCAGCGCTTGCCGCTTACCGCGACCTGCTGCCTGAGCCTTTGATGGATTACTCGCTCACAGCGCTGCGCGAAGCGCTCACGCCATTGCTCGCCATGCGCGTCTCGCTGCGCGCCGTTGAGACGGTTGCGCAGGTGCTGGAACGCGCGCCTGAGTCGGCGAGCGAAGCGCTCTTCGCTGCGTTGCGTCCGCAACGTCTGGCGATCTATTGCGCGCAGGCGACCTTGCGGCAGCTGACCGAGACGGCGAGCGAAGCTGAACAGCAGCTCTTCAATGTTATGCGCGACGGTCTGTTTGACGAGCTTGGCGTGCATCTGCCGTCCTTCGCCTTCGCCGTTGACGACGCCTTGCCGCTCAATCAATTCAGCCTGCAGATCAACGACCTGCCCAGCTTGCCATGGCAAGGGCTGAGCGCTGATCAGGTGCTGGTGAGCGCGACCGTTGAGCAATTGCGCGCGCGCGGCGTGCCAAGCGCGCCTGCCTATAACGTTGCCACGGGACGGCTGATCGCACTGGCGCACAGCGCGGATGCTGAGGCGATTCGCGCGGAAGGCTTCCACATCTGGACGCCGTTCGGTCACTTGATCTTGAACATCAGCGCGCTGATGCGCCACTATAGCGCTTTGCTGATCTGTCAGCGCGTCGCGCAGCGCGCTCTGGAGCAAATTGAGCTGGCTTTCCCTGCCCTTGCCGAGTCAGCCAAGGCGCGCATCACGCCTGCGCAATTGGCGCGTCTGCTGCGCGCGCTGGCGGCGGAAAATGTCAGCGTGCGCAACATGCGCCTGATCCTAGAAGCGATCGCGGCGTACGATTACATCCTAGTGCCGCCTGACTACATCGCCTTCGACGATCGCCTGTCAGTGAGCGCGCCGCCGAGCTTCGAGTCAGGCTTGCTCGCCTTTGTGCGCGCACAGCTCAGCCGTCAGCTGACGCAACAAGCGGCGCGCGAGCGCAATCCGATACCTGTCATCTTGCTCGCGCCTGACCTTGAGCGCGCCGCGCTGCAAGGCGCTGAACAGGCGCGCCAGCGGCTGCTAGGTCACTTGCGCGAGCAAGTGGCGCAAACGCCTGAGTCGCCGCCAATCGTGCTGACCGCTAACGAGGCGCGCGCCGCCGTCCGCGCTTTGATCGGCGTTGAGCTGCCGCAAGTGCGCGTCCTCGCCTACTCGGAGCTGCTGCCAGAAGTCAGTTTGCAGCCAATTGCGCGGCTCACGCTCAGCGAAGGCTAGACAAAGGTTCGTCAAAGGCTCAGCGTTGTGCTAAACTTCACAAAAACCTGGCACAAGGATGAGCGCGACATGGCGAGAGATAAGCGAGTGGTGGTGATCGGCGGCGGCGTAGGCGGTCTGACGGCAGGCGCGCTCTTGGCGCGGGAAGGCTTCGCCGTGACCGTGCTAGAAGCGCACGTTTACGCCGGCGGCTGCGCAGGCACGTTCTATCACAAAGGATATCGCTTCGATGCAGGCGCGACAGTCGCTGGCGGCTTCCAGGAAGGCGGACCGCACCAAATTGCAGGCGCGCTGCTGGGCATCGAATGGCAGATCGAGCGCATTGAGCCTGCTTGGGTGATTCACCTGCCGCAATGCACCATCACGCGCTGGGGCGACGCGGATAAGTGGCGCGAAGAGCGCGCCGCCAAACTGCCTGCCTTGCGCCATTTCTGGCGGATTCAGGAGCAGGCGGCTGAGGCGGCTTGGCAATTCGCAGCGCGCCTGCCTGAGTATCCGCCGTCTTCGCTCGGCGATGTGCTGCGCCTTGCCGCGAAAATTCGTCCCAATCTTGTGCCGATCAGTCCTTTGGCGCTGATGAGCATGGGTCAGTTGCTGAACGCGCTAGGCGTGCGCGAGCCGAATGCGCGCGCTTTCATTGACGCGCAGCTGCTGATCAGCGCGCAGACCACTAGCCGTCACGCCAATGCGCTGTACGGCGCCATCGCCGTGGATTTGCCGCGAGTCGGCGTCTATCATCCGCGCGGCGGCATCGGCAACATCGCGCGGCAATTGGCAGAGGCGCTCACGGCGCACGGCGGACGTATCATCTATCGCCATGCGGTCACCAAAATTGAGCGCCGCGCCGATCAGACCTTCTTGCTGCACACCAACAAAGGCAATACCTTTGAAGCGGACATCGTCCTGGCAAATTTGACGCCTTGGGCGCTGGCTGATCTGCTGGGCGAAGCGGCGCCGCCTGCCTTGCAACGCGAAGTGAAGACGCGCCCAAGCACTTGGGGCGCTTTTACGCTCTACTTGGGCGTGCCGAGCGACGCGCTGCCGAGCGATGCTGAGCATTTCCAAGTTGTGCAAGATTTGCGGCAGCCGCTTGGCGAAGGCAACTCAGTCTTCATCTCGATCAGCAGTCCGCACGATGCGACGCGCGCGCCGAGCGGCATGCGCGCCGTGACGCTCTCGACGCACACGGCGATCGCGCCGTGGTGGACGTTGCGCCAGAACGATCCTGATGGCTATCAGCGGCGCGTCGAAGAATATCGCGATAGGCTGCTGGACGCCGCTGAGCGCGTCATCCCGAATGTGCGCAGCGCTGCGCAGCTCATCTTGCCCGGCACGCCTGCCGCCTTTCAGCGCTTCACGCGCCGACCGCTCGGCATGGTCGGCGGCTTTCCGTTCGCCAGCTTGCTCACCGTGCGCGGACCGCGCACTGGCGTGGAGAATCTGTGGCTGGTCGGCGATAGCATTTTTCCGGGACAAAGCACAGCAGGCGTGACGGCAGGCGCGTTGCGCGTGGCCGCCGAGGTCGTGCGCAGCGTTGCGCGCAGGCGTCTGTTCCAAGCGGCGCAGCTCTCAGCGCCATCGGCAGGCTAGGCGCGCGCGCTCGGATTGCGCTACAATTCAGCGCGATGCTTTCTAGAAGTTCGGAGCGACGCGCAATGTACCGTCCGCCACTCACGCTTGGCGTTGAAGAAGAATACATGATCGTGGATAGCCAGACGCGAGCGCTCGCGCCTGCTGTGCGCGACGTCTTAGCGCGCAGCCGCCAGACGCTCGGCGATCAGGTCAAGGCAGAATTCATGCAGTCGCAGATCGAGATCGCCACAGGCATCTGCCACACAGTGAGCGAAGTGCGCGAGCAGTTGATCAGCTTGCGGCGCGCCGTGAACGCCGCCGCTGAAGCCTTTGGCAAGCGCATTGTCGCGGCTGCTACGCATCCGTTCTCGCACGTGCATGAGCAGCCGATCAGCGAAGGCGAGCGCTACACTGAGCTGGCGACCGATATGCAATACGTAGCGCGCCGCTTGGTGATCTTCGGAATGCACATTCACATCGGCTTTGGCGAGACGGACGAAGCGCGCGCGCTGCTGATTGACGTGATGAACCAAATGCGCTACTTCCTGCCGCAACTTCTGGCGCTCTCCACCAGCTCGCCATTTTGGCACGGACGCAACACAGGCTTGAAGAGCTACCGTTGCGTCGTCTTCGAGAATTTGCCGCGCACAGGCATTCCGCCTGTCTTCAGCAGCTATGAAGAGTACGACCGCATGGTGGATATCTTCGCCAGCGCAGGCTCGCTCAGCAAAGGCGGCGGCAAAGATCCATCGCGCATTTGGTGGGACGTGCGACCGAATCCGCGCATTGGCACGCTGGAAGTGCGCGTGCCTGATGTGTGCAGCACGGTTGAAGAAGCGGTCTGTGTGACGGCGGCAGTGCAGGCGCTGGTGGTCAAACTGCTCAAATTGCGCGCGCAGAATCAATCGTGGCGGCTGTATCGCACAGAGCTGCTGCGCGAGAACAAGTGGCGCGCGCAGCGCTACGGCATTGAAGGAGAGCTGATCGACTTCGGGCGCGGCAAAGCAGTGCCTGTGGCGCAGATTTGGGAAGAGACACTGGCTTTCCTCGACGACGTGCTAGATGGACTCGGCACGCGCCGCGAGGTAGAATACGTGCGGCATATCTTGCAGCACGGCACCAGCGCAGATCGGCAGTTGGCGACCTACTATCAGGCGCTTGATGACGGCTGCAGCAGCGAAGAGGCGTTCCGCTTGGTCATGGATCGCCTGATCGAAGAGACCGTGGGCAATTGAAGGCGTTCGCAAAGGAGCTTTGCGGGATGAAAATCGCGATTGGTTGCGATGAGGCAGGTCTGCCGTTGCTGGACGTAGTGCGCGAGTATTTGCGCGGCAAGCCTGAGATCGAAGTGCAGGATTTCGGCGTCCACAGCGCCGATTCAGTGGATTATCCCGATATTGCCGAGCGCGTGGCGATGGCGGTTGCCAATGGTGAGGCAGAACGCGCCATCTTGGTGTGCGGCACAGGCATCGGCATGTGCATCACTGCCAACAAAGTGCCGGGCGTGCGCGCTGCGCTCTGCCACGACACTTATTCGGCTGAGCGCGCGCGCAAGAGCAACGACGCGCAGGTGATCACGATGGGCGCGCGCGTGATCGGACCTGAACTCGCCAAGAGCATCCTCGAAGTCTGGCTCGCCTCAGAGTTCGCAGGCGGACGCTCTGCGCCGAAGGTTGCCAAGATGAACGCCGTAGACGAGCGCTATCGCGGCGCGCGGCAGGGCGAGCGCGAAGGCGGCAGCTGCTAGACTCTGCGCGCAGCCTGTGCTAGACTGCGCTGCACAGCCAAAAAATTCGGTCAAAGGAGCGTCGGCATATGCTCTCTGAGCAGGACAAGCAGTTTTACGATCAGAACGGCTACGTTGTGGCGCGCGGGCTGTTCTCAGCGGAAGAAGCCGCTTTCTACCGCGATTATTACACGCGCCTGCGCGAGTCAGGCACTTATCCGGGCGATGAGCTAGGCATGGTCTTGCATGATAGCGCCGATCCGCTCAAGCGCTATCCGCGCATGATCCATATGCATCGCTGGGACGCGGTCAGCCGCGCTTGGCTGCTCGATCCGCGCCTGCGCGACGCGCTCACGCTGCTGCTGGGACGGACGCCTTACGCCGTGCAGACCATGCTCTACTTCAAGCCGCCAGGCGCGCGCGGACAGGCGCTGCATCAAGATAATTACTACCTGCGCGTGCAAGGCGGCACGTGCATGGCTGCTTGGATGGCGCTTGAGCCATGCGATGAGGCGAACGGCTGCCTGATGATGGTGCCGGGCAGCCACACTTGGGAGCTGCTCTGCACAGTGCCTGCCGATACCACACAGAGCTTCACGGACACTGCCGTGCCGCTGCCCGAAGGCTGCGAAGCCCGTCCTGTGCCGATGCAAGCAGGCGATGTGCTGTTCTTCAACGGCGCGATGGTTCACGGCAGCAATCCGAACACGACGACCGATCGCTTCCGCCGCGCCTTGATCGGTCATTACATCGAAGGGCAAGCTGAGGCAGTGGCGGCGTGGTACAATCCCGTCCTGCGCTTTGACGGCGCTGAGTTCAGCTTGCAAGCCAGTCCGCTCGGCGGCAAATGCGGCGTCTGGGTCGAGCGGGACGGCAAGCCTGCCCTTGAGCTGAGCGGCGAAGATTTCACGCGCGACGCGACCAAGCTCTAGCCGCTGCTGCGCAGCCGCTGATCGTTAGCCTTCTGTTTGCTCAATTCGCGCCAGAGGTGCTATCATCAAGCGGCTGAGCAGTTCCGCAGGCAAGGGAGACATATATGGTCGGGCTACAGCGCTTTTGGAATGCCTTTAAGAACGTCGCGATCTTCTTCTCGTTCATCATCAACTTCATCTTTTTGATCGTGATCTTGCTGCTGCTGACCGTGATCTTTCAGATCACGAGCGGCATTGCCGAGCCGTTGCTAGGCGGCTTGTACAGCAGCTTCGTCGGCTTGAATCAGGCGCGCATCATCACCACCATTGACGTGAACGACACCATCAACGTCAAAGATCAAATTCAAGTGGTGGATACGATCAGCGTCAAGGATACGATCCCTGTCGTCCTGAACATTCCGTTGCGGCAGAACACAGTGGTGACCTTGACACAGCCTGTGCCGATCACGGCGAATGCCTCGTTCGCCTTGCCCGGCGGCGGCGGCACGATTCGCGGCTCAGTGGCGATCACCTTGCCGCAAGGCTTGCAATTGCCCGTCGCGCTTGATTTGAACGTGCCTGTGGATAGCAGCCTGCCCATTGACCTGAAAGTGCCGATCAACTTGAATGTGCCTGTTGACCTGAAAGTGCCTGTCGCGCTCAAAGTGCCTGTGAATATTCCGCTCGAAGAGACTCAGCTGAACGATGTGGCGAAGAGCTTGCAGGATGTGATCGGTCCGCTGACGCGCGTGGTGACCAACCTGCCTAAAAATTGGAGCGAGATGTGGATCGTGATCGGCAAAGTCTTGGCAGGTCAGCCGCCCGACTTGCTGGCAGATAACGACTTCATCCGCAATCCGTGGCCTGGCTTCCGCACTGGTCCCGGCGCGAATCTGCCCACGTTCACACCGACCGCCTTGCCGCCGAATGCCACAGTGATCGTCGTGCCGCCTGCCGAAAGCACGGCGACTGTGCCGAACGCCCTGCCAACTGCCACGCCGACCGTCGTCATACCGCCGACGGCGACGCCTGTGCCGCCAACGCCGACCTTGACCATTGTCGATCCTGCCGAGTACCGCTCGCCGACGCCGACTGCGCCCTGAGGATCGCCTGACTGCCATGACTCAACCATCTATGCCGCCGCCTGCCATCTGCGATTATGAAGGCTCGACCTACCGCACCGATTTTTGGGAAGGCAAAGGTCGCGAGTACGAAGACGCAGTCGAGCGCCTTGTCTTGCGGCGCTTTCTGCCGCGTCGCGGCAAGCGCTATGTGGATTTCGGCGCAGGCTTCGGACGCCTGATCGACGAGGCGGCAGGCTTTGACGAAGTGGTGGTGATGGATTACTCGCGCACCATGCTGCAAGAAGCACAGGCGCGGCTCGGACGCGCTGAGCGCTTCATTTACGTGGCAGCCGATCTGTACAAGCTGCCGTTCGCCGCCGATGCCTTCGATGCCGCGTTGCTATGCCGCGTAGTGCATCACCTTGCCGATGCGCCTGCCGCGCTGCGCCAAATTCGGCAGTGCATGGCGAGCGGCAGCACCTTCGTGCTGGAATTCGCCAATAAGCTCAACCTGAAGGCGATCTTGCGCTATGCCTTGCGCCGCCAGGCTTGGAGTCCGTATAGCCATGCGCCGCACGAGTTCGTGCGCCTGAACTTCGATTTTCATCCCGCGTACATCCGCAAGGCGTTGATCGCGGCAGGCTTCGCGCCGCGCCGCCGCGTTGCCACTTCGTGGTTGCGGCTCGGCATCTTCAAGCGCCTGCTGCCGCTGCGCTTGATGGTCGCGCTGGATCGCGCGCTGCAGCCTTTGGGCAATCTGTTACCTTATGCGCCGCAAATCTTCGTGCAAAATCAGGTGTGCGGCGCGCCGAGCGCGCTCGTGCCGCGCGAGCAGCTCTTCAAATGTCCGCTGACAGGCGCGCCGTTGCGCCGCGAAGGCGATCTGCTCGTCAGCGCCGAAGGCAATCCGCGCTGGGCAATCCGCGACGGCATCTACGATCTGAAAGAACCGCTCGCTTAGCGCCGCTGCACCTACCCCTAATTTTTGGTGAATTATGCCGCTGCGCTGCGCTGAGCGCGCCGCTTTGTGCTATGCTTGGAATGTTTTGGACTGCACTTGATCATACCTCACTGAATGGCGTGAGGTCTTCCTGCATTGTGAACAAGGAGCGTAGATGCTGCTACAGGACGTTTTGTACGTCTCGCTAGGCTTGCTGGGTCTGTTTGTAGGCGGCAATTGGCTGGTGAAAGGCGCGGCGCGCTTGGCGCTCTCGCTGGGCGTCTCCAGTTTGGTGGTCGGCTTGACGATCGTCGCCTTTGGCACGTCGTTGCCTGAGCTGTTGGTCTCAGTGGACGCCGTCTTGCAAGGCGCGAACGACATCTCAATCGGCAACGTGGTCGGCTCGAACATCGCCAACATCGGCTTGATCCTCGGCTTGACGGCGCTCGTCTTCCCTGTGCCTGTCAAAGCGCAAGTGGTCAAGCGCGACCTGCCGATCATGTTAGCCGTCTCACTGCTGATCGTCGTTTTGATTCAAGATAACGAGATCAATCGCTTGGAAGGCGCGCTGTTGTTCGGCGGCGTGGTCGCTTACACGGTCATCTCATACCTGCTCTCTGCGCGCGAGCAGCGCGCATTGGCTGCTCAGGCGGACGACTTGGACGAGGAAGAGTTCGGCGCCGATCCGCGCCACGCCAATCGGCTCTTCGAGCTGGCGCGGCTGACCGTCGGCATGGTCGTGTTGGTCATCGGTGCAAACTTGCTGGTGGAAGGCTCGGTCAACCTCGCCATAGCGCTCGGCGTGCCGAAGTTGGTCATCGGTTTGACGTTGGTAGCAGTTGGCACGTCGCTGCCTGAGCTGGCGACCACTTTCATCGCTTCGCTGCGCAAAGAGAACGATATCGCCGTCGGCAACATCGTCGGCTCGAATATCTTCAACATCTTGGCGATTCTCGGGCTGACGGCGCTGGTCAAGCCGATAGGCGTCAATCAGCGCGTGCTGGACGTTGATATCTTCGTCATGCTCATCTTCTCAGTCGGTCTGTTGTTGGTGGTGCAAGGCGGCAGAGTGACGCGCTGGCAAGGCGGCTTGCTGCTGAGCGCCTATTTCATCTTCACGCTGTGGACGTTTGCGAATCGTGGCAGCGCGTAGCGCGCGCTGTGGCAAGCGCCAAACCGACGATCAGCCAAAAGGCGAGCGAGACGGCGTGAAATTCCAAGTTGAAGTAATAGTGATCCACTACGCCGTTGATCGCCACGCCGAAGACGGCTGCCGCGAAACCTAGCCACAGCGCATCCAGACCTGTGCGGCGCAATCGCCGCCAGCGCGCCAAGCCATAGCGCAGCGTTTCCAGCAGAATCAGGCTGAAGAGCGCGATGCCTGTGATGCCTGTCGCGTTGCCGATCTTCAGATACGTGCTGCTGACGCCCAAGTAGATATCGCGGTCAGGCGTGCCTGCGAAGCCGACGCCGAGCAGCGGATAGCGTCCGATCAGCGTCAGCGAGTCTTTGAACTCGCCAAAACGCATTTGCGTGGCAAGGTCTTCGCCTTGCAAGCCGTCCAAAAAGCGTTCCACATAGCGCGCCATGAACGGCAAGCTCAGCAAGAGCGCAAGGCTGAGCGCGCCGATCGCCAGCAGCCAGCGGTAGCGCAGCAGCGCGATGAAGAAGATGGCAGCGCCGAACGCCAGCCATGCGCCGCGGCTCTGTGTGAGCAAAATGGCGAGCGGATACGGCGCGAAGAGCAGCCACGCCAATGCGCGTCCGCCGATGGCAGGCGCCTTGTTGAGCGCGTTCGCCAGCGCCACAACGCCGAACATCAGCAAGAAGCCGCCGTAAGCGTTCGGATCGACCCACGTGCCGATGGCGCGCTCGCCCAGCAGCGGATTGTCCTCGATGTAGCGCAGCACGTCGCCGCGCGGATAGCCGAAGCGACCCAGCGCATTCA
>DAOTWB010000117.1:0-6361 GCA_034436235.1 Anaerolineae bacterium | reverse complement strand
CTATCAAACACAAGGCACTAACCTGCTTGATAGAGCGATTGTCTGCTACGGCGATAGAAGCATCGGATTAAATCGCATCGCGCAATTCATCTGGGCAACGCTGACCAGCCAAGGCTTCGCCACATGGACAGATCAAGAATTGCGTCAGGGCGTTGCGCTGTTCTATAGCCGCGCCTTGCAGTGGCATACGCGCCTGCTTCGCAACATCTACACTGAGCGCCTTGTGTTGGCGCTGATCGGTGACAACGCGCCGCCTGCCAACCAGCTCAACATTCAAGGGCGCAATCCGAACGAAAGGCTGCAACAATTGCTCAGCCGTCTCGACCAGTGGCTCGATAGCGTCCGTCCATCAGGGCTGTTGCCGAGCTTGATAGGCTTGCGCAGGCACCTGCAGCAAGGCAGAGCTGCCGAGTATCTCGATCACCTGATCGCTGCATTCCGCCAAGCGCGTGCGCAAGCGCAGCAGAACTTGAATCACGCGCTGAGCCAAGTGGATAAGACTGATCGCGAGCAAGAACTCGGCTACTTTCTGATGCCGTTGCTAGACAATGCATGGCGGACAATCGAAGCGCCTGCCGAAGCTATCGAAGCGCTCCGTGAGCGACTAGGTTGGGTGAGCAGCAACCTGCCCGACTATCCTGTGCGCATGGCATTTCAAGGTCAAGCGCAAGGCACAACGGCGTTCATCCATCAAGTGGCAGTCGCTGCCATGCAACAGTATGTGGAGAAAGTGCGCGAGCTAGCAGAGCGCGTCGCCAGTCAGTATGTGGCACGCGAAGCGCGCGGACTTCTGGCGAATCTTGCCACGCCTGTCTACAAGCAATTCGCCAACAACTGGGCAAATCATTACAGACGCTGGCAGGATAACTTAGGGCAACATTACGATATCTCAGCAGGGCAGCCCATGCTGATGATCGTCGTCCTCAACGAGCCTTCCCAAGATTGGCGTCCGCATATTGCGCCTAACGCTTTCAACAGCGCAGATCGCACTTTTGCGCTGCAGGCATATATCGTCCGCGACGTGGCGATCAACGGTTTGAAGATCACGCGCAACGCGACCGGCGCTTGTCGCCTGTTCAACACGCAGCACTTGGTCGATTCGCCTGAAGTGCTGACCTTTCTCTACTTCGGGACGCTTGACGTTGACCTGCGCTTGCAAAACGCGATCGCTGAGCAAGAGCTGTTCAAGCTCTTCGGCGAATGTCTCATCCGCGATTGCTATGATGAGATTTGCGAAGGCTTTCAGCTGCCTGAGCGCGAGCGAATCGCGGATTGGCTGAGCGTGCTAGAGACCTTCATGCGCCGCGTTAGAGCTAGGAATTATCGGCAAGATGTTGAGTATTGCATCGATTCCAAAGAACGTCTGCCCGCTGACCAGCTCAAAGCGCATTTGCCCAGCGGCAGTCCCGAAGCTGAGCAACTTGCCAAAGCCATCTCAATCAGTCTAGGACTTCAAAATAATTCGGAAGGTTGAGCGAGGAAGCGCGAGCATGTCATCCGACTTTCCAATCGCACGCGGCAATTACACCATTGAAGGTTTGCTAGGCGCCGGCGCTTTTGGCGTCGTCTACAGAGGACAGCATCGAGAGCATGGCACTGTGGCGCTCAAGTTTCTCTGGTCAGCCAGCCAATCGCCTGATCAGCTGACGCGCTACCTCAAGCAGACTTCGTCAACATCTGCGCCGAGAGTCACTGCTGAGTCTTCGGATGCCTTTGAGCGCGAGATCGACCTATTGCAAGCGCTCCAGAATTACACTCAGAACGAATTGCCCGCGAACGATCGAGGTCAATACACGCCGCGCTTCTACGAAGCCAGCGAGTGGAACGGCGTCCGCTTCTTCGCGATGGAATTCGTGGACGGCAGCCGCTATCGCTCAGCGGAAACGTTGCGCCAAGCGCCGCTCGGTTCGCCACAAGATTGGGAAGTGCAAGTCACGTGGATGGTCACGCGCTACCTGCGCCTTGTCAACTACCTGCATACGCAAAAACAGTGGTTCCTGCAGGACTCACAGCTTCAGAACATCCGCTACAACGCCGAGTATGCGAACATCAAAGAAGATTGCCTGCGCATCCTCGATTGGAATGGCACGCGCACCTTCAACGAAGGACGCGAGCTCTACGGCTATCTGACGCCGCATAGCCACGATCTGTGGATGGCGTGCGCGTTCGCCTTCACCATGCTCAGCGGCGTGCCTCTAGAGCGGACGCAGCGTCTCTCAGAGTCTGTGCTGAACAGACTCGGCGGCGAGCGCTGGCAGGCTGTCTCGGCTGCGCGCCGCGCCGTGATCAGTAAAGTGCTGAGCGTGCCTGTGGGCAACCTGCCCAATTCGTTCACAGCTGAGCAGCTGATCCGCTACTTGAATGAGCCGCAAGAGATAGCTGTCCGCGATGCAGAGCTTGAGCAAGTGATCGCGCTGATCGAGCCCTTGATGAGCGCCAATTCCGATCAGGAGCTTGAGATCGCACTAGGCAGGGCAATTGGCAGCCCTGTGGCAGCCAATGATGCTCACAACAGTCGGCTCTCGCTCAGTCAGTTGCGCTACAAGCTGTTGCTGGAGCATGGCTTTCGGAACAGAGGCGGCAGTCTGAGCGAGCAGAGAGAGTTGAAAGACGCCGCCAGAAGCTGGGTCGCCACTTTGCGCAACGTCAGCGACCGAATCGAGCAGCGGCAGCTCGCAAATATTGAGTCGAGTCTCGCCGCCCATCATGCTTTTAGCGCCTTGCGCGAGGATTTTCTGCGCGAGATGCGCATGCGCGTCAAGCTCGCCGCGCTGCCCGAGCGCCTTGACGGTCAAGATCGCTACGACCTGAGCGAAGCGCAGGAAGCTGCTTTCAGGGAATTGATAAACCTTGCCACAGAGCGCTGGCAGGACGAGCTGTACCGTCAAAAGGTCATCGAGGATGTGCTGGGCGAGGCGAGTTTTGCCGATCTAGGGCAGACTGCTGCTGAGACGCCTGAGACGCGCTTGCGAGAGACCTTCAAACGTTTCCAAGAGCGGCGCGCGGCGCTCGAAGCGTATCAAGAGTCGCTCGAGCGTGCGCTACGCACCCTGCGCGAAACGCCTGAGAACATGAAGAGTGCGATCGACAGCCTAGTTGACGAATGCGCAAAGCGCGATCCGACTCATCCTGCGCTGCTCAAGGCGCTGAGCGATATCTATGGCGAGTGGCGCCGCGCCATAAATGTCAAGCAGACTGAACACTGCATCCGCATAGCTGAGAGCATCGAGCCGTTGCGTCTCGCGCTAGACGCTGAGCTGATAGACCGCAACCAAGCCTTTTTTAAGCAGCTGGAGCAAGCTCGCGACTTGCGAGATAGCGCGCGCCAATTCGTAGAGCTGCTCAGCAGTGAGACCGATGAGAAACAGCTCGATCGTGAGTGGCAGACGCTGCTCAACAGGTTTGCGGATGGCGCCGATCGCGCCTACCTGTCGGATCAAATTCTCAAACAGCTCGACGTGCTGTTGCAGGAAAACCGAGTGACAAGAGTTGCTTATCGTTTCGGCAAAAAAGCGCTTGGCGATGCGTCCGGCGACGTACAGAAAAAACTTGAGGACTTCCTCAGCCAAGTGCAGGCGAGCAAACGCGAAGAAGTGCGCGCCGCCGTCCTGCGCGAGGGAAAGTCGCCTAAGGGCATTCGAGAGATTGTCAAGACTGCTGAAGATTATGATGTGCAGCAAGTGCTGAGCGACGATGATGTGGCTCTGCACGCTGAGCTGGAAAAGCTCAATCAGGAATTTGCAAACTTTGAGGCCGAATATCAACCGCGCATTGAGCAGGCTGCGCAGGCTGAGCGCGCTGAGCGCTTCGCAGAATTCAAGCCGCATTTGACAACCTTCGAGAGAGAGATTAACGACTTCAGAGAGCGCTTGCAGCAAGTCTGCGAACGCTTTCACAGCGATGTGAACGCGCTTGAAATTCCTTTCCTGCGCCAGATAGACGAGCGCGTGCGCGACGCAGAGAAGCAAGCCAAAACTTGGCGAGACAAACTCAGTGAAATTGAAAGAAAGAAGCGCAATCGGATTGTAGCTCTGGTAAGCTCAGCGGCTGCTGTTGTGTTAATCTTTCTAGCAGTTGCTTTAATCTTTATATCGTCGGAGCAGCGCGCCGCTGCCGAACAGACCAGCACAGCCGTCGTCTTAAATCCTTCGCTCACAGCGGCTGTGCGCGCTCTAGATTCTCAAGCGACTGAAACAGCGTTTGCATTCATAGAGCGTGAGTCAAATCTGACGCGCACTGTCGTTGCTGAGATCAGAGATCAGACTGCCACAGTTGAGATGCGCACGATCATCGCTTTGAGCTTCACGCCGACGCCGCCGAATACGTTCACGCCAACGCCGACCTTCACGCCATCTAGCACATTTACGCCGACCTTCACGCCGACGCCGACGCCGACGCCGACCTTCACACCGACGCCGACGGGGACGCCAACGTCTACTTCCACACCGACGCCGACGCCGACGCCCATTCCTACCAATAACGCTTCTGCGCTCGCTGACTTGGCAATTGAGATCGACAGCGTAAGAATTTTCCGCGTGCCACAGATCAACTACGGCGACACGCAGACTGTCCAGATTGTCCCGAGCGAGACAGAGCGCACGCTTGAGTTCATCGGCATGGCGAACGACGTCGTCTGGCTAGAACTAGAAGCCGATCCTGCGGACGATAGTAAGCTGTCTTTCAGCATCCATCGCCTCGATAACACGCTCGCGATGAACAGACTACAAGAATTCCCTGTAGACGCCAAAGGCGAACGGCCCATCACGTTGCCTAAAGACGGTCGCTACTTGATCGTGATCAAGGCGAACAACTATGCGGGCAACTTGCGCCTGACCTTGAACGCCGATGTCCAATTCTTCGATTTCTTCGAAGATCAAACGGACAAACTAAGCCGTGAGCAGCCTGCGCGTCGCTATCGGTTCTTTGCCTCAGAAGATGATGTGATTCGGATCACGCTCAGCAGCCCTGCGCCTGAATTCGGCGTCGTCTTCTACGACGTGAAAGGCAAACAGCGTCAGGAAAGGTCCTTCGAGCAAACACTTGAAAACACAGGCTACTACACTTTCGCGCTCGATGCTTCAGCGTTCTTCGCGCAGCAGCCTGACTCAGCGCCGATATCGTTCACGTTCAAAGCTGAGTGGGTAGGGAAAGATAGAGGACTATTCTTTTACAACACAGTGCTTGGAAGAAGCAACACGGCATTTCATACATTGCCTGCTGAAAATTTGAGAGTGGTTGCTCGCACGACTATGCGGACGCCGCTTCCGTTGATAACGCCTACGCAACTTTCGAAGCCATCTGCTCAGTTGCTGGTGGTGAACATTGTGGAGACCACTGGCACTGGCAGAAATAATCCATTTGCAGGCAGTGTTGGATGGCACTTGGTGCGCGACGCGAAGACATTGCGCTTGCTGGGCTGGGCGAGCGTTGCAGAACTCACCGTGATACAGTCAACGCCGATGCCAACGCGAACGCCGACAGCAACGCCAATGCCGACGCCGACACCGACGCTGACAGCCGAGCAGCAACAGACGCTCACGCCTGCGCCAGCTGGTACGCCTTGAGTCATAGCGTGTCGTCCGCCGAATTGAGCGCGCTCTTGGCAAAGAATGCACTGCGATCTGTGTGCTACCAACACACGACAGGCGAGAGAGCTGGAAATCTGGGACGTATTGGTCTTTTCGCCGCTCAACCGAAGGAGTGAACTTCATGGGACGTTTCGGTGGATTCACGGGAAGCGGGAATCCTTATAAGCCTAAGCGACCGCAGATTAACGTCGGCAATCAATTCAAGCTGCCGAATGTGTTCAGCGCCTGTGTGCTTGGCTGCGTGGCGATGGTGGCGATTGTGTGCCTGTGCGGACTCATCTTCGGCGCGCAAGTGCTATCGTTTTTTCAGCAAATCTTACGCCTGTTCGGACTTGGTTAAGCCTGACTGCGAGATGCATCAGCGCACAGGCGGCGCGCAAAGTCGAGCGCTTCTTCCGCTGAGCTGATCTCGCCGCTGGCTTGCGCCTCAGCGATCTGATCGAGCAGCTGACCGATCAGCTTGCCGGGCGGCAAGTTCAGCGCTTCCATCAGCGTCCTGCCGCCGATCAGCGGCGGCGGCGAGACCAGCTCGGCGCGGCGATTGAAGTAAGCGTCTAATAGCGCGCGCACTAATTGCAAGTGGACAAGCCATGGCTGCACTTGGAAATGCGTGCCAACCATTGCCAAATAGTCGGCGAGCGTCAGCAGGCACACATCCACGCCGACTCGCTCGGTCGCCTTCCAAAAGCGATAGATGGCGCGCCGCGATAAGCTCTCAACGTTGCGCAAGTGCATCGGACGCATGTGATGGCGCACGCAACCGACCAGACGCG
>DAOTWB010000116.1:0-28354 GCA_034436235.1 Anaerolineae bacterium | reverse complement strand
ATCACTCGACGCCTGTGAAGCGCTCGACGTAGACCGCTGAGACAATCTCGCTCAAAAAGCGCGACGGTCGCTCTTGCGAAGAGACCAAGAACAAGCCTTCTGAGGCGCGCGTCATCGCCACGTAGAGCAGCGTGCGCTGCTGCTCCAAATGCAGCGCCTGCTCTTCTTCAGAGAGCGCGTAGACCTTGCGCGGCAGCTCGTCCTCGTGCAAGCCGACCACGAAGACCACTGGAAATTCCAAGCCTTTGGCGGAATGAATGGTCAAAATCTTCACATGCTCTTCTAGGACGCTGAAGTTCTCTTGCGTGTGGACGGCGCAGGCGATGTGCGCGCGCTTCAGCTCTTGCTCATACTGCTCACAGAGCTTTTTGGTCGGCGCGATGATCGCCATATCCGATGGACGGAATTGCTCGCCTTCGATCAGGCTCAGGATGCGCTCGCGCACGGCGCGCGGCTCGCGACTGGTGACGTCGCATTCGATGATGATCGGACGCGCGCCTTGTCGGTCTATCGGCTCAGGCTCAACAAAATCTTCGGATTGCCTGAGGATCACGTTATTGGCGTTGAGCAGCGCTGCCGCTTCGGCGATCTGGCGCGTGTTGCGGAAGTTGCGGCGCAGGCTGAAGCTGCTGCCGCGCATTTCCAAGCCGAGTTCTTTCCAAGCGAAGCCGCGCGAGTAGATGGTCTGTGCGATATCGCCGACGAAGAACAGGCTGCTCTCAACGCGGCTGCCCTTGACCAGCTCAAGAATCACGCGCAGCTGAATAGGCGATAAATCTTGCACTTCGTCCACCACCACGTGATCGTAGGCAGGCTGAAGCGCGCGCAGGCGCAGCTCGGCGAAGGCTTCCATCGCCAAATCCTGCCAATCGGCATACGCGCCGCAGGCTTGACGATAGGCTTGATAGACCTGCCAGATGGCGCGCCGCTCTGATTCCTGCAAGCCGATGCCGCGTCCATAGCGGCGCACGCGCAGATACTCAGTCTCTTCTATGATTCCATGACCTTTGATCACGTTCAGGAACTCGTCTCTCAAAAAGGTCAGCATTGAGCTGCTTTGCGCAGGCAGCCGTCTCTCGATGCTGCGCAAGGTCGCCTCGACGCGCCGATCTTGACGGCTAGTGTCTATGGCGCGCCGCAATGCGCTTCTGCGCTGCTCGTCATCCGCAAAAATGGTCAGTTGCTTGCCGCGCGTCTCTAGAAACGCCGCCAGCCAAAAGTCCACGTGCTTGACCTCGAGATTATCGGGCAGCGGTCCGATCGACTCTTCGATCAGGTCGCGGGCGGCTTTGGCGAGCGTCTTGGTGTAGGTCAGGAACAGGACGCGCTCGCCGCGCTCTGCCAGCGCGATGGCGCGATAGATTGCGATGGTCGTCTTGCCTGAGCCTGCGCAGCCGCGCAACAGAGTCGGGCGCTGCACTTTGAGCTGGACGTAACGATCCTGCTCAGGCGTCAAGTCCAGCATCAGGCGCTTGATGCTGCCTTCAATATATTGGTGCAAACGGTCGAGCGTGGCGCGGTAGAAGAGCATGTTCTGCACGAAGACGCGCCTTGAAAGCTCGTCGTTGGTCAGCAGATCGAGCAGGCGCTCTTGGATGTGCGGCTTCAAGCCTTCAAGCTGTTCCAACTGCTCTATTGACTCTAAGTTCTGCACGGTTGAGACGAGCGCGGCAGGCACGCCGAGAATGCGCAGGTGCGACGGCGGCAAATGCGCGAACGGATTCGCCTCAGCTGAAGGACGCGCTTGCGCTTTGGGCGTGGCACGCTTCTCAGCGGCTGTCTCGATCACATCCGTCGCAGGCGTCTGGTGCTTCAAGTCTTTGTAGACGTGCAATTGCGCGTTCGCGGCAGGCGGATAGAAACGCTCGATGATCTCGTGGCGACCGACTTCATAAAGCACGAGCGCGCCGTCCTGCGTAGCGTAGATCATGCGGTCGCCATCTGAGATGTAGCATTCCCAGTAGCCGCGCACTTTGAGCTGATGCGCTTTGAGCGAAGGATGGCTCGGATTCTCAGCCAACAGCTCGATTTTGCTCCTCACGCGCTCTTGCTCAGGATGCGAGAGCGCGTTCAGCTGCTTCAAGAACCTATCGGACATCAAGATTTTCTCTACTCTAGGCACGGTGAGAGTCCTTTCTGAACTTTTAGGATGCGTGCTGTCGCTCATTATTAAACGATCCTTAGAGATCGTTTCGAATGCGTTTTATCACAAATTTGTGATAGGCAGATGAGCGCGTGAGGTGAAAATGGCTTAGAGCCGAGAAAACGTGAGGCGATCAGATGAGCGGAGCGATTGCTCCGCTCATCGCGATCAGCGCGTCTAGCGGCGCGCGCGCGCAGCCAGCTGCGCAGCTTGGTCAATGCGGCGCGATTCCCAGTGCGGTCCGCCGAAGAGACCATCGGTATCGAAGAAAGCAGTGTACCAAGGCTTGACAGCGAAGATGTCAATATCGAGGAAGAGCGGCATGATCGGGAACTGACCTTCGTAGCCGAAGAGCAGCTCTTCCACTTCACGGTAGAGCTGTTGGCGCACTTCAGGGTCGCTCTCTTGGGCAGCGCGCATGATCCGACCGTCAATTTCTTCGCTGCACGGGCGCGAGTCGATCTCGCAGCTCAGCACATCGTGCAGCCAGTTGTGCGCGTCAGGATAGTCGGGCAGCCAGTTGATCAAGTACATATGCGGACGCTCATTGGCGGGCGTGCTCAGGCTGATTGTCTTGAGCAAGACCGTGAATTCAGCTTGCTCCAGCACCAGCTTCTCACGCGGGCAGCCCAGCACAGTGTTCGCCACGTTCTGTAGATATTCGCCCCATTGTGTGCGGCGCGGCGTGCTGAGAATGGTGATGGTCGGGAAGCCTTCGCAATTGGGATAGCCTGCCTTCGCCAGCTCTTGACGGGCGAACTCAGGATCGAAGCCAGGCGTATCAGGCTGCCCGATGCCGACTTCGTTGATCGGCACTGCGCCGAAGATGCCCGGCGGCACAAAGTGCGCCATCGGCACGCCCGCGCCGTTCAACATCTCAGTGATGAACGTCTGCCGATCCAGCATGGCGCTGAAGGCGCGGCGCACATGCACGTTATCAAACGGCGGCTTATCGTAGTAAAAGCCGAAGTAAAAGACGGCTAGGTCGCTGATTTGACGCAACTCTTGGCTTAGCACAGGGTCTCGGCGAGCGGCGTTCAGCTCAGCCTCAGGCACGCCTGAAGTGTCAATCTGATTGGATTGGTAAAGTGACCAAATTGTGCCTGCATCGTTGACCACGATGGTGCTGACGCGCTCTAGATTGCCGCCGTACGAGTCGTTCACCTCAACATATAGCGGATTCTTGACGAAGACGCGGCTGACGGGCTTATCCCATTCCTGCAGCATGAAGGCGCCGTTGGTCACGATGTTGCCCGGCTCTGTCCACTGATCGCCGAACTCTTCGATGGTCTCGCGCGGCGTGGCGCGGAAAATCCACATGCTGCTAGCGGGCAGGAAGAAGCCGAACGGCGCTCGCAAAGCGACCTCAAGCTGTGTATCGCTCAGGGCGCGCACGCCGATCTGCTCGAAGTCGTCGGCGCTGATCTGATTCGCCTCTTTGTTGAAGACGACGTCGCAGCCTTTGATGAGCGAAGCGGCGATGTTGCTGTAGTAGCTGCCCAAACGCGGATCGCAGCCGCGCCGAATGCCGTAGACGAAATCTTGGGCAGTCACTTTGCGCACTTCGGTCGTCTCGCCGCTGGCAGGGTTGTAGCGCACCCATGGCACGTCATCGCGCAAGGTGAACGTCCAGACGTCGCCTTCGGCGTTGGCTTCCCAGCTGGTGGCAAGCTCAGCGCGGATAGTGTTGGTCTTGGGATCGAAATCCGTCAGACCGAGGAACAAGTTTTCGATGATTTGAATAGAGGCAGTATCTTGGGCAACTTGCGGATCGAGCGTGGCGATCAGCCCTGTTGAGGCGGTGTAAAGCGTGACGGGCTCAGGGCTTTGCAAGAGCGGACTGGTCAAGACGAGGCGCTGCTCGCCGATGTGAGCGGCGCGCACAACGCTGAGCGGCGCAAGCGCCAGCACGAACACGCCAAAAAACATCAAGAATCCCTTCAAGCGCATAAAAAAACTCCTTCAGCTAAAGGCGCAAGAGCAATTTACAAGGGATTGTTTTTTTGTGCAACAGCGGCGTTTGTCAAGCTGGACAAGTGGTATAGTGAAAAAGCTATCAATCGCACCAATCAAAAAGCGACGGGCGGAGCAATTTGCTCCGCCCGTGCGTTGTGTTGCGCTCAGCGGCTGGCGCGTGCAGCCAGCTGCGCAGCCTGATCGATGCGGCGCGATTCCCAGTGCGGTCCGCCGAAGAGACCGTCGGTATCGAAGAAGCCGAAGTACCAAGGCTTGACCATGAAGATGTTGATGCGCAAGAAGAGCGGCGCGATCGGGAAGTTGCCTTCGTAGCCGAAGAACAGCTCTTCCAGCTCGCGGTAGAGCGCTTCGCGCACAGCAGGATCGGTCTCGCGAGCCGCTTGATCGATCTTGGGATCGATCACGTCATCGCAAGGACGCATGAAGCTGTTCTCAGCCTTGCAGCTCAGCACGTCGTGCATCCAGTTGTGACCGTCGGGATAATCCGGTCCCCAGCCGAGCGTGAACATGTTCGGGCGCTGCGCAGTCGGCACATCGGAGCGGATCGAGCGCAGCAGCACGGTGAACTCATTCTCTTCGATGATGATCTTCTCGCGCGGGCAACCCAGGTGCGTATTGGCAGCGTTCTGCAAATACTCGCCCCAGTCGCTGGCGCCCTGATAGGTCAGCAGCGTGATCTCTGGGAAGCCTTCGCAGTTCGGATAGCCTGCGCGCTCCATCTCTTGGCGGGCGAACTCAGGGTCGAAGCCGGGCGTATCGGGCTGACCGATGCCGACTTCGTTGATCGGCACAGCGCCGCGGATGCCGGGCGGCATGAAGTGCGCCATCGGCACGCCGCGCCCTTGCTGAATCTCAGTCACGAAGGTCTGGCGGTCAATGATGGCGCTGAAGGCACGACGAGCGTGAACGTTATCGAACGGCGGCTTGTCGTACATGAAGCCGAAGTAGAAGACAGCGAGGTCGCTGTTCTGGCGCAATTCCTTGCTCAGCTCAGGGTCTTGGCGGATGCGCTGCAGCTCAGCAGTTGGCACGCCGGAGCTATCGATCTGATTGGCTTGATACAACGACCAGATCGTGCCGCCGTCGTTGACCACCAGCGTGCTGACGCGCTCGATATTGCCACCATAGTTGTCGTTCACTTCAGGGTAGAACGGATTCTTGATGAAGACGCGATTGACCGTCCGATCCCACTCTTGGAGCATGAATGGACCGTTGGTGATGATGTTGCCTGGCTCGATCCACTGCCGACCGAACTCCTCAATCGCCTCGCGCGGCACGGCGCGGAAGACCCACATGCCGCTCGCCGGCAGGAAGAAGCCGAGCGCGCCTTGTGTGGTCACCTGCAATTGCGTATCGCTGAGCGCCACCACGCCGATCTCTTCGAAATCCGCCTCAGTGATGCTCGCTGCATCCTTGTTGAAGACGACATCGCAGCCCTTGATCATGGCAGCCGCCACCGAGCTGTAATAGCCGCCCGTGCGCGGATCGCAGGCGCGGCGGATGCCGTAGACGAAGTCCTGCGCCGTCACATTGCGGATGACGGTCGTCTCGTCAGTGGCAGGATTGTAACGCACCCACGGCACGTCGTCGCGCAGGTTGAACGTCCAGACATCGCCCGCATCGTTGACTTCCCAGCTGGTCGCGATCTCTTCGCGGACAGCCGTCGTCTGCGGATCGAGATCGGTCAGCCCAAGAAACAGATTCTCAATGGGCGGAATGGAAATTGAGTCTTCGGCGAGCTGTGGATCGAGCGTTGAGATCAGCCCTGTGGTTGCGCCATAGATGGTGACAGGCTCTGGATTCTGCAACATCGGGCTGACCAGCACCAAGACGCTCTCAGCAGCCACGTTTGCAGCGCGCACAGCGCCCATCGGCGCAAAGGCGAGCGCCACCAACATCAAGATCGGCAGCGCCTTCATAAACTTTTTTGCCATACGGCAGTCCTCCACAAACACCATTGGACAAGCAGACCTGCGCACAGCGCGCAAGACAATCTGACTATAGCGAATCGCACTTGAATCGCGCAAGTGGCACTTGGCACAGCCTATGAGCATTTGATGAGTTGCTGAGCGCTGCGCCAAGCCATAAGCGCCACGAGACGCCGCTTTTATCTGCCCAGCAGCTCACGCGCCGCGTTGACCACCGCGTCCGCTGTGAAGCCGAGCGCTTTGAAGATGACCTCTTGCGGCGCCGACGCGCCGAAGCGCTCCAGCGCGATGATCTTGCCGTATGCGCCGACATAACGGTGCCAACCGAACGACACGCCTGCCTCAACTGCTACGCGCGCCGTGACTGCTGCAGGCAAGACTGACTCCTTGTAGGCTGGCTCCTGTGCCTCGAACAGCTCGAAGGACGGCATACTGACGGCGCGCGCGCGAATGCCCATCTCATTCAGAATCCTATGCGCAGCCATGATCAAGCTGACCTCTGAGCCAGTGGCGATCAAAATTACCTCAGGCGCGCCGCCAAGCGCTTCAGCCTTGATATACGCGCCGCGCGCCACGCCTTCCAACACGCCTTCAGGCGCGAAGACGGGCAGTTTCTGCCGCGTGAAGACCAACACGGTCGGCTTTTTGTTCAGCATGGCAACGCGCCACGCAGCGCTGGTCTCGTTGGCATCGGCAGGACGGATCACGGTCAGGTGCGGAATGGCGCGCAACGCTGCCAAATGCTCAATCGGCTGATGCGTCGGTCCGTCTTCGCCAACGCCGATGCTATCGTGCGTGAAGATGAAGATCGGATCGATTTCCATCAGCGCGGCAAGCCGAATGGCAGGGCGCATGTAATCGCTGAAGGTCATGAACGTGGCAGTGTACGGCTTGCGAATGCCGCCGTGCAGCGCTAAGCCGTTGATGGCAGCGCCCATGGCGTGCTCACGGACGCCGAATTGCAGGTTGCGCGCAGCCCGATCAGTGGCGCTGAACAAGCCGCTGCCGCTGATGAGCGTCTTGGTGCTGCTGCTCAGGTCGGCATCGCCGCCGATCATGGTCGGCAGGTGCTTGGCAATGGCGTTGAGCGCCGCGCCGTTCGCGTCGCGAGTCGCCATTGGCTTGGTCTCGGCGCTGTAGAAAGGCAGGTCGGCGTCCCAGCCTTCTGGCAGCGTCTCGGCGTGCGCTTGATGCCAGCGCTGGGCGAGCTCGGGATACTCGGCTGCCCATGCCGCGAAGAGCGCGTTCCATTCCGCCTCAAAACGCTCGCCATGCTCAATGGCGGCGCGGAAATGCTCAAGCGCTTCGCCGGGAATGGTGAACGGCTCCTCTGCCGTCCAGCCGAGCGCTTGCTTGGTCAGGCGGACTTCTTCTTCGCCGAGCGGCTCGCCGTGTGCCTTGTGCGTGCCTTGCTTGTTCGGACTGCCATAGCCGATGATGGTGCGCACGGCGATCAGGCTTGGGCGTGGATCGAGCGTGGCAGACTCGATGGCTTGGGCGATGGCAGCTGTATCGTTGCCATCAGCCACGCTCAGCGTCTGCCAGCCGTATGCGGCAAAGCGCGCCAGCACATCTTCTGTGAAGGCGACCGCCGTGCTATTGGAGAGCATGACTTTATTGTCATCGTACAGCACGATCAACTTGCCTAGTTTCAGGTGACCTGCTAACGAGGCTGCCTCAGAGGCGACGCCTTCCATCAAGTCGCCGTCGCTCGCCAGCACATAAGTGTAGTGATCTACAATTGGATAGTTGGGACGGTTGAAAGTGGCGGCGAGGAATGCCTCGGCAATCGCCATACCGACCGCAGTGGCGAAGCCTTGCCCAAGCGGACCGGTCGTGGTCTCGACGCCGGGCGTCAGATGCGCCTCAGGATGACCAGGCGTCAAGCTGTTCCATTGACGGAAATTTTTGATCTGTTCGAGCGGGAGATCGTAACCTGTCAGGTGAAGCAGCGCATAGAGCAGCATCGAGCCGTGACCTGCCGAGAGGACGAAGCGGTCGCGGTTTGCCCATTTAGGATTGCGCGGATTGTGGCGCAGGTAGCGCGTCCAGAGCGTGTACGCCATTGGCGCCGCGCCAAGCGGCAAGCCGGGATGTCCTGAGTTCGCCTTCTGGACGGCGTCCACAGCGAGAAAACGAATGGTGTTGATGGCGAGCGTTTCCAACGAAGTGCTGACTGCTTCAGGCATAATCAGAGTGTCCTTTCCGATGACTTAATTAAAAGGCGGATGCTCAGCGGCAGCATCCGCCATGTGCAGCTAGTTGCCTGCGCCGCTCGGAACAGGCGTGCTGGGCAGGGCGATGGTCGGCTGACCGACGGGCGAGACAGGCGCAGCAGTTTGTGGTGAGGCGGCGCAACGGAAGCCGATGAACAGTTGCGGACTGAGCGGGTCTTGATCGCCGCGATGGACATTGCGCGCAAAGAGCGGCAAGGCGTCCCAGTGCCCGCCACGATGGACTTTCAGCGTGCCTGACGGCGGACCTTGCGGATCGATCACGCCCGGATTGGCAGCTTGCTCGCCGTAGTACGTCGGACTATACCAATCTTGCACCCATTCAGAGACGTTGCCCGCCAAATTATAGATTCCATCGGCGCTGACGCCGTTCGGGAAAGCGTTCACAGGCTCAGGTCCACCGAAGTTTTGCGGACGCGAGGTGCGCGCGCGCGTGGCATCCCACGCGTTGCCCCAGGGATAGAGTCTGCCGTCAGGACGGCGCGCCGCGTATTCCCATTCCGCTTCGGTCGGCAGGCGCCGCCCGATGAACTTGCAATAAGCGTCCGCGCCGTACCAGGTGACATACGCAACCGGGCGATTCAGATAGAGTTCAGTGGTGACGCTGTAGCGCACGCCGTCGAAGCTGATGAAACTTCTGGGACGCTCACTGGGGCCAGAGCCGCGCACAGCGACGCACGGCTGACCGCCGCAACCGTTCAAGTGGCTGCGCGGACCGAGCGCGTTCAAAAAGTCTACGTACTGCTGGTAAGTGACCTCGAAGCGCTCAAGGGCGAAGCTGTTCACGGTCACGCTGTGCGGCGGAATCGAGTCGCTGGTGAAGCTGATATCGCAGCCTGTGCCGCCGTCGCGGTCGCGACAGTCATCAATGGCGCGCGTCGCCTCAGCGATATCTGTACCCATGGTGAACGTGCCGCCGGGAATGTTCACCAGCTCAGTCGGCTGCACAGCAGCAGGGCTAGTTGGCACGATGGCAGGCAAAGTAACGCCGACAACAGGCGGCTCGCCGACAGGCGCCGCGACACCAGCGGTCGGCGTGCTGATCAGGACGCCTGCCAATGTATTGGTCGCCACAGGCGCGATGCCGCCGAGTGGCGTCGGCACAATCACAAGCGGCGTGATGGTCGGTGCGGTCGTCTGCTGCTGCGCTACAGGCGTGGATTGAACGGCAGTTGGCGCATCGGTCGCCGTCACCACCACCACGCGCGTCACTTCGCGCTCGATCTCAACGACGGTCGGCGTTTGGTTAAGCGCAAAGGCGACCTGACCGGGAATGTTGAGGACGACCAGATTAGAAGCGTACGCCGCCAAACAGAAGACGCTGGCGCAGCCCAGACCTAGCACAATGCCGATCATCAGCCATTGCCAGCTGCTATCGCGTGTGCGTCCGCGCAGCGCGGTAGAATCACGTCTCATAGCTCACAAAACTTCCTCATTCGGGCTGTGTGAAGTCAGCCAGTTTCTGCTGACAAGCGCAGAGCTTACCAGAAGCGCGCCGTTCCGCCAAAGGACGCGCCTCAGGCTTGCGGCGGATCGAGTTCGACCTCGATTGCCTTGCCAAATTGGGCAAAATCTACCGTCGGCAAGCCTTCGGGCAGCGGCGCGCCAAGCGCGTTGAGCGTCGCGCGTGCCTGCGCCATGCCGTGTGCGTAAGTGTAAGGCTCGCTCATGCACCATGCCGTTTGCACGGCTGCCTGCGCAGCTTGCACAGCCGCCTGATAGCGCTCAATGGCGATCTCAGCGCTCGCCAGGACGTTCAGCGCGTCTGCCTGCGCCAGACGGAAGCCGCCGCGCTCAGCCGCTTCCCAAACGTCTTCTAAGGTCGTGCGCACTTGTTCAGCCATGCCTGCGCGCAAGCGCACTGCCGCTAAACCGATCACAGCGCCTAACTCATGCTCGGTCAGGCTGGCGGCGCGCGCACGCGCTAGCGTCTCGATAAAAGCTGCCTCAGCGCCGCTCAGATCGCCTGCCAAGAGCAGCGCTTCGCCTTGAAAGCGCCGCGCACGCACCAAATCCGCCTCATAGTGCAGCGTCTGCGCGTAATGCCAAGCCTGATCGGCGTGTTGGCGCGCCTGTTCCACCTCGCTGCGCCACACAGCCAATTGCGCCAGGAAAGCGTACAATACGCTCAATCCTTGCGGATGATTCAGGCTCATCTGCAGCCGAATGGCGCGTTGCAAGGCAGTTTCCGCGTCAGCATACGCGCCATGCGCCATGCGCGTGAGCGCCACTACGCCAAGCGCCGTCACTTCGTCGCTCAAGTTGTTCACTGCGCGCGCAATCAGCAAGGCGCGATTGGCAGCCATTGCCGCAGGATACAAGTCACCGACTTGGCGCAGCGCCTCGGCGAAGTTCATCAGACCGATTGCCACGTTGCGCGGCACGCCTTCGTATTCCGCCATGTTCACGGCGCGCAGGAAGAGCGGCGCAGCGCGAGTCGGCTGCCCTGACATTTGATAGGCGAGCGCCAGATCGTTGATGGCGCGCGCCTGCGCAATCTTCGTCGAAAGGCGCGGCGCGCGTTCCGTGCCATCTGGGAAGAGCTGCTCGAGCAGCTCAGCGCGCTGCAAATTGGCGCTCAGACGGCGCAGCATCGGCACGTTCAAACGCGCATCGTAGAGCGCGTAGGCTTCATCGTATTTGCCCATGCCGATCAGCGTGTTGTATAGCTCAATCGAAGGCGTCAAATCGTCCAGACTGCGCACGTCTTCAAGGCGCACGGCAGGCATCGCGCTGAAATGCGCGTTCAGCGCAGCGTACAAGCCTTGCTGCGCCTGCGCATCCAGCGCATTCCAGACCACACCGCGCACAATCGGATGCAGATCGTAGCGATTGGCGCGTTTATCCCAGCCGACCAAGCCGCGCGCTTCAAGGTCAGTGAGCGCTGCATCTAGCTCTGCTTCCGATGCGAAGCCGCTGAACGCCTCAGGCTGCCGCCTGCCCAACAAATTGCTCAAAATGCTGCCTAAACTGCTCGACCTGTCTGTTTCCTCAGGCGCCTCAACCGATTTGACGAGCAGCGGCACAAGCGACTCGTAAAAAGTTGGCATGCGGAAGGCTGCAATGGTCTCCAAAGTGCGGCGCGCGCCTGCACTCAGGCTGCGCAAAGCGTAACTCATCACATGCGCGCGCACTGCATCAGCGCTCTGACGCAACGGCGCGAAGCCGCTATTGGCGCGCCGCCAAGCGGCAAAGTCGCCTTGCGCTGAAGCGACCACTTCACCTGCCAAGGCGCGGATCAGCAACGGATAGTTCTGCACAGCGTTGAAGATCGGCAATAGCTCAGCATCCTCGCCGCTGCAGCCATAGGCGCGCCACAACGCGAGCGCCTCAGCATCTTCCAAGCCGCTCAAAAACATGGCGAAGCTGCCTAGAATTGGATAGCCGCTGCTGTGCTGCAAGTCGGCAGGATACAAGCGCGTGCTGATCAAAATGCGCGAGGCGTTCACGCTCGCCAGCTTGCGCAGAAAAGCGCCTGCGCGCGGATCGGCGGTCTTGCGCAGCCGATTCGGCGTGAAGATCGTGCCTTGCGCTTCCTTCGGAATGCCGAGCGCGCCTGCCACCACGTTCGCCGTCTCTTCATCGAGCGAGTCGTCATCCATGCGCGCCGCGTCCATGCGTGCGTAGGCGATCAAGATGCGCTCTAGGCCGTCCAGCGTGATCAAAAACGGCTCGCGGTCGAGGATTTCCAACAGCTCGCGCTCGCGCTCAGCCGCGCTGATCTCGCGAATTTCCGCCTCAGGCGAGCCAGTGACGTAGGCGAGCGCGCGGATCACGAAATTCTCAAAGTAGGCGTCGCTCTCGTAGAAGCTCCACCACATGCGTCCGCGAAAGTCAGCCAAGGACGGCGCGATCTCGCTGAACCAATGCCATGTCATCGCGCTCTTGCCCATGCCGCCAATGGCGACCACGTTCATCAGACGCACCTTGTGGTCGCGCTCTGTGATCCAATCCGAAAGCACTTCCAGCTGCAGGCGCCTGCCGATCATCTGGCGAGACGGCAAGAGCGTGTACGGATGCGCAATGTAGACCTCAGGCGGCGTCGGAATGGCGCCGACGTAATGCAGCGATTCCAGCTTCAGGTCGCGCAGGGCAGCCAAGCGATTGATCAGCGCAGCGCGCAGCTGCTCAGCTGTGCCGAACCTGATCAGCTCAGGCGCCGCGCGCAAACCGATCAGCGCGTCGCGCTCAGGCAAGTCATCGCGCACGAAGATCAGGCGCGGTATGTTGCGCGCCGCCGCAAGACTGTACTCAGCGAGCGTCTCAGGCGTCGGCTGCTCAGGATAGACGCCGATGAACAAGCCCGCCTGCTCAATTTGGCGCTGCGCATTCGGCTCAGCCAGCTGCGGCGCGATGCTCATGCGCTGGCAAGCGTCCATCACCTGCCCTAAAAGCTCAGGCGCGTTGCGCAGCGCAGAGCCGATCAAAGCGTAGGCGCGTTTATCGGTTCGATCCAAGCGCATAATTCATTCCATGTTATGCCGAGCGCACCATTCCGCGTCTGATGATGCGCTCGCGATGCTCACCAGATGCTCACAAATTGATCATGTGTCCTTCGAGTCCGTGCGCCGCTTCCATGATCGCTTCGCTGAGCGTGGGATGTGCGTGGACGTTGCGCGCGATCTCGGCAGGCGTCAGTTCCCAGAGTTGTGCCAGTGTCAGCTCAGGCAGCAGCTCGGTCACGTTCGGTCCGATCATGTGCGCGCCTAGCAGCTCGCCATAGCGCGCGTCGCTGATCAGCTTGACGAATCCTGCATAATCGCCAAGTCCGAGCGCCTTGCCGTTCGCCTGCCATGGGAACTTGGCGACCTTGATCTCATAGCCTTTCTCGCGCGCTTGCTTCTCAGTGTAGCCGAAGCTGGCAACCTGTGGATTGCAATATGTGGCGCGTGGCATCATGACATAGTTGAGCGGCATGGTCTCGACGCCTGCCATCTTCTCAGCGGCGATGATGCCTTGCGCGCTGGCGACGTGCGCCAATTGCAGTTTGCCCGTCACATCGCCGATGGCGTAAATGCCTTCCACGCTGGTCTGCATGAAATCGTCCACTTCGATCCAGCCGCGCGAATCGAGCTTGACGCCTGTCACTTCCAAGCCATAGCCTGTGCGCGGCTTCCAACCGACCGCTTGCAGCACCATCTCAGCGCGCAGCGTCTGCGTCTGTCCATCAATGCTCACGACGACTGACGCGCCTTCAGCGTCTTCAGCGATGCTCTCCACTTTGGCGCTCGTGAGAACTTTGACGCCCATGCGCGTGTATTGCCGCTTGAGTTCCTCAGAAACTTCCTCATCTTCTGATGGCAGCATGTGCGGCATGTACTCAACCATCGTCACTTGTGTGCCGTAGTTGTGCATCACATAGGCGAACTCAGTGCCGAGCGCGCCTGCGCCGACAATGATGATGCTGCGCGGCAATTTGTCGTCCAAAATGAACTCAAGGTAGGTGCGGACGCGCGTGCCGATCTGCGTGTTGGGCAGCGTGCGCGCCTCTGAGCCGACGGCGATGATCACATTTTTGGCGTTGAGAGTCTCTGTGCCGCCGTTGTTGAGCGCTACCTGAAGCGTCTTGGGCGCAGTGAACGTTCCCAAGCCTTCGTAGGTATCGATCCTGTTCTTCTTCATCAGGCTCTGCACGCCTTTTGCCAAGCGGCTGCTGGTCTGGCGGCTGCGCTTGAAAGCGACGCTGTAATCCAGCTCCACATCGCCGCTCAGTTTGAAGCCGAACTCGGCAGCACGATGCTTGATGATGTGCGCCAGCTCGGCGTTGTGCAGCAGCGCCTTAGATGGAATGCAGCCGACGTTCAGGCAAACGCCGCCCCACCATTGCTTTTCGATGATGGCGGTCTTCAAACCGAGCTGTGCGGCGCGAATGGCGGCGACATAGCCGCCGGGACCAGCGCCCAGCACTACCAGATCGTATTCCTTAGCCATGCTGAGAATCTCCGAGTTGTGGATAGAACGTTATGCAGAGATTGTAGCCTGCGCATGGCAAAAGAGCTAGAGCAGCGCGCTCAGCCGCCGCGCCGACGCAAGCGCTCCGCCATCACCTGCATCACGTGCAGCGCGAAATAAGGCGTCTCAGTGACCATGAAGCTGAAGCGCTGCCGATCCACAGCTGCCAGCTTACAATTAGTGCGCGCCACTGCCGTAAGACTGCGCGGCTTAGAGTCGATCAACGCCATCTCGCCGAACATGCCGCCCGGCAACACCACTTCAGAGATATTGCCGCTGTGATCGATCAAATTGACCTCGCCATCTACCACCACGTACATCACATCGCCGTACTCGCCTTCGCTGAAGATGGTCTGACCCGCCTGAAAATCTTCGGTCTGATCCACATGGCGGAACAAGTTGGTCGTGACGCTCATCCGAGTCGCTCCTGTGCTGAATTTGCGCGCAACCAACTATAACGCGCCGCGCGAGCTGCGCAAGATATCAAGCCTTAACAATCTCACGGCTTGTGCGCAGTGAGAAATTCCAAGCAGTTTCAAAGAATTAGCCGACTCTAGCCCGATCTGAACGCTGTTCGGCAAGTTGCCACTTATAATTGGAGCATCTGAGATGAGGAACTTGCATCATGCGCCGCAATAACTTGACTTGTCCATATTGCCGTGTTGGACGGCTCGATCTCAAGCGCGCCAATGTGCTGCACTTTCACGGCAGCACGCTGATCTGCGCGCCCAACACGCCCGCTTGGCAGTGCGATATGTGCCAATACCGCGAATTCGACGCTAACGTCCTGCGCCGCATCGGACTTCTATTGCAGCGCGGCGTGCCGCCCTTCAATCAATACCGCCCGTTGCGCTCGAATTACAGCTCAGCGCGCCACATCACCTGAGATAGGCAGCAGAATGTGAAAGGTAGCGCCAGGACAAGCCTGTTCATCATAGCCGTTGCTCTCTGCCCACACGCGCCCGTTGTGCGCTTCCACCACGCGCGCCACGATGGTCAGCCCGATGCCCAAGCCCATGCCCATGAAGTCGGTCTTGCTAGTGCGCCCGCGATTCACGTCAATGCTGGTGTAGAACGGCTTGAAGAGCAGGCGCAGATGATCGGGATGGATGCCGATACCGTGATCGCTGATGCGCACGTGCAGAATTTCCGCCTGTTTGCCGATGTGAAACGTGATCGGACCGCCGTCGTCAGGCGTCGCCTTGATCGCGTTGCTGATCAAGTTGCTGAAAGCGAGCTGCAAAAGCGCAGCATCCGCCATGATCACTTGATTCCAACAGTCGCCGCTCGTCTCGATCTGCAGACGACGGCGCTCTAGCGCAGGACGGTACTCCTCGATCACGTCGCGCGCTAAGTCACCAACGGCTATCGGCGACATGAAAGCGTCAACTTGATTCGCCGCCAAACGCGCCATCACAACCACCTCGTTCATGACGGCATGCAAGCGTTGCACGCCTGCTACTGCGGCGTTGGCGAGTTCGACATAGCTTGGATTGACCTGTGGATCGGCTTGCAGTTGCTGCCGCAACATCTGAACGTAGCCTGAAAGCACGGTCAGCGGCGTGCGCAGCTCATGCGAAACTTGAGTGAGGAAAGCAGTCTTGGCGCGCTCAAGGTTACGCAGCTCGGCGTTATCTTCTTGGAGCTTGCGCACAGTGCGCTCCAGCTGACCTGTCAGGTCTGCTTGCATCTCTTTAGTGGCGCGGCGCTGCTCAGCGTCGCCGAGCGTTTCTGTGCGTCCGCCTAAGAAGTCGTGAATGGTGGCGGCGAGCGTGCGCGAGTCAATCGGCTTGGTGATGTAGCCGATGCAGCCTGCAGCCAGAGCGCGCTCGCGCACTTGCTTCTCGCTATGCGCCGTCATCGCTACAATTGGCAGCGCATCGCCTGCGATGGCGCGAATGCGCGCCGCGATCACTTCGCCCGAGAGATCGGGCAGGTTCAGGTCTGTCAAGACCAGATCAGGCGTCTGCTGCTTGAGGATATCTAAGCCTTCCAAGCCATTTTGCGCGGTCAGCACTTCGAAGTCGCGTTGCAAAATCTTGCGCACCAAGTTGCGCGCATGGGCGTCATCTTCAATGTAAAGGATCGTCCGTCTCTCAGGCACGTCTCACGTATCTTTCGGCTCTTGATCAGAAAACTGGACTATGATGGTACAATGTTGAGCTGCTCTGTGCCTTCAATGATAGCCGTCACGAGCAGCGCGGCTTCTCTCAAAGGTCTATCAATTAAAGGTAACTCCTGAGCTATGAGCGCATCAACGCTTCGCATATTCTTCAGGCGCACAGGTGCGCTGTGTCTGCTGATCGCGTGTTTGCTTGCCGCGTCCGGACGCATCACACAGGCAGAGCCATGCGCAGGCGCGCTGTTCACAGCTTGGGCGGAGCACGAGCTGCCTGAGCCAACTGACTACATGCGCACAGATGCGCTCAGCGCGCATGGCGAGCCACAAGGCGTGTACACGGGCGAGATCAGCAGCGCAGACGCGCCGCGCAAGGCAATTGACCTGCCTTGTCTGCCGAATCGTCCTTTTCTTGGCACGGAGCTGTATTGGCTGCCTGAAGGCGAGCTGGGCGCGCAAGAACGCGCTTGGCTGCGCGAGCTTCAGCTGGACTTTCTGCGCGTTGAGGTGACCGCTGATGAAGTGCGCAGCGCTGAAGCTGCTGATCCGTTCGATCCTGCCTTCAGCGCGGCAGACTTCGACTATCAAAGCGGACGCGGTTGGCATTTCAACGATCCTGAGCGCACGCTGACCAATATCATGCCGAACATCGGCGGCGCGGAAGGCGTGGTGCGCTTTCCGCTGATGATGGTGATGCATTATGGCGGCGAGTCGTACATGGGCAATCCGCCGAATAGCGACGCCTACGCCGATTATTTCCTAGCCGTCGTATATTACTACAATGTCGTGCTGGAGCAGGGCATTAAATATTGGGAAGTGCTGAACGAGCCTGACTGGGGCTACAATGACGCGCCTGTCTCGCCTGAGACCTACGCCGCGATCTTCCGCCGTGTGGCAGAGCGCGTGCGCGCACATCCTGATCCGCGCGTGAACAGCGTCCGTCTGGGCGGACCAGTCCTCGGCAGCGGCGATCCGATTGACGGCACGTATCCAACAGGCTTCGCCAATCGCACGGACGACGGCGAGCGCGCTTGGCGCGCCTACATACCGACTCTGCTGGCAAAAGGCTCGCGCGACGGCGCTCAGGATGTCGGCTTTCTCAGCTGGCATGACTATGGCAGCGACACGTGGAACGTGCCGAACAACATCTATCGTCTGGAGAACATCTACGCGCTCTACAATCGCGTGAACGCGCTCCACGCGCTCAGCCAGACCTATGGCGAGCCGTTGCCGCTCGTCATCTCGGAGATGAACCTTGCCGCAGGCAAGACCTTGCCGCAATCGAAGGCTTATTACAAGAATTTCTACGCTGCGCTGTGGCACACTAGCGCGCTGAACACATACTTTGCCACAGGCAAGGTGCGCATGATCTCGCACTTCTTCTGGAAAGGCAATCACTACTGGACAAAAGGCTTGGTCTACCAAGATATCGATTCGGGCAACGCGCTTGTGCGCAATCCTGTTTGGTGGGCATATCGTGAGTACATTGCGCACACTGAGCAGAAAATCCTCGCCGCGTACACAGGCTTGCAAGATCGTTGGCTCGATGCGATTGTGACGACCGATCCGAACGGACAGATCATCCATCTGATCGCGGTCAACAAGAGCGATCTGCCGCGCGCGATTGACTTCGCCTTTGACGCGCCTGCGACCTTCGGCGGCGACGTGCTGGTCAGCAAGCGCATTATGCAGCCGAATGGCGCGGGACGCTACGGCGCGCCGTTTGCCGAGCCGATCATCACGGATGTTTACCAGCACCAGACTGTGACGATCGCCGCAGATCGCCAGATTCGCTACGCTGAGACGTTGCCGCCGCGCACAATTGCCTACTATACGCTTCGGCAACGCTGAAGTGCAGTCGGTCGCTTGCCGTGCTATAATGCGCCGCTAACTTTTGACCATCAGGAGTGTAGAAGCAGTGTCGGGCAAGAGAAACGCGATCTTTCTACTGAGCTGCATCGGCGCGCTGGCGCTGTTTTTCACAATGCGCGGGCTGATCGCTGTGCGCGCGCAAGGCACGGAGCTGCTGACCAATAACGGCATGGATTCCTACGTCGGCGGCACAGGCGGCGTCGTGCCGACAGGCTGGACGCTGACGGCGAACGTGCCTGTCAATTCCTCTAAGCAAGACTGGGTCTTCAACGAGTTTCCGGGCTTCGGCTCATCGTGGAAGGTGGATACATCTAAGTACGCCTTCACCATGAACGCCTATCAGTTTGTGCCTGGCGTGCGCGCAGGCACGCCGCTCGTCTTCACTGCCTATGCGAACGTCTTCACCTGCGACCGAGAAGATTCGTGCATTGGCGCGGATACGCCGCGCACTTCACAGCGCGAGTCGGGCGCGCGCACACGCATCGGCATCGATCCGACGGGCGGACGCGATCCGAACGCGCCGACGGTCAGATGGTCAGAGTACATTCAACCGTTCGATCAATTCTTGCCGATGACGGTCGAGGCGCGCTCTGAGAACGACAACGGCGTCACGGTCTTTTTGAACGCCACACAATCGGTCGGCATGTTGCTCAATCACGTCTATTGGGATAACGTGAGCCTACGCGCAGGAGTCGGCAGCGGCGGCGCCGCAGTGCCGACCGTGCGCCGCGACGTGCCGTTCGTCACGCCGCAAGGCGCGCAGCCTGATGGCAGCATCATCCACGTCGTCCAAGAAGGCGATACGCTCGCTTCAATCGCGGTCGCCTATGGCATCACGGTCACAGAGCTGCGCCGCCTGAACAACATTCCGCCTGAAGAGTTCGTGATCCGCATCGGACAGCGCTTGATCGTCAAGACGCCTGCGCCAAACGTGACCTACATCGTGGTCACGGCGACGCCTACGCCTGACCCGAATCTCTCGCCAACGCCGACTGCCACGCCGTTCATCGTGCTGCCGACCAACACGCCGATCGGCATCATCCCGATCACAGTCGTCCCGATCACGATCGCGCCAAGCACGCCTGCGGCGATCAATCCGACTGCGACGCCTACGCCTGCCGCGCCGCGCCTGCGCATTCCGACACAAGACCCACGCCGTATCCTGACCGTGCCGATCCGTCCGCGCAGCACGTTTGTGCCGCCTGCCGGCTCAGGCAGGCAGCCGTCCGCTGAGAGTACCATGCTCGCTATGGACGCGACCGACTCGCCTTCCGCGACGCCGACTGCCTTGCCTGCACAAGCTACACCGACCGGCGTGACGATCCTGCTCATCGTGACGCCGACCGAAGCGCCGTCCACTGCCGCCGCGCGACCGACTGTCACGCCAAGCGCAACTGGTGCTCAAAGCACAGCGACCGCCACTTTGCCGAAAGACACGCCGACTCACACGCCGAGCGCAACGGCAATCGCGTCGTCAGACACGGCGCAGCCTACGCAGGTCGCTGCCGCTATTCCAACCATCGCGTCTGAGACGCTGCCGCCTGATCAGACGCGGCTGTGCGCGCTTGCCTTTGACGATGCCAACACGAACCGCTTGCGCGATCAAGGCGAGCCGCTGCTTGTCGGCATGCGCGTGAGCCTGCTACAGAACGGCGCTGAGGTGCAGACGCTCAGCACGGCAGCGCTGACGCCGACTTGCTTCATAGACATACCGCCGGGCAACTACACGCTGGTCGCGACGCCGCCTGAGACCTACGGCATGACCACGCCGCGCCAATTGCAAGTGCAAGTGGAACGCGGCGTCGCGCTGATGGTCAGTTTTGGTGCTGCCGGCAGCTATCAGCCGACTAGTCTGCCTGCGGCGTTTGAGTCGTCGCCAACTTCCAACATCGCTCAACGCGATGCGCAGCGCGGACCGCTGCTCACGTTCTTGCTGGATAACGTCGGTTTGGTCATCTTCTCGCTCGCCGCGCTCAGTTTGGTCAGCGGTCTGACTGTCGCCATGATCACGCGCCGCAGCTAGCGATGTACAGCCGTCGCACGTTTTTGAAGCTGATCGGCTTGAGCGCAGCCGCGCTCAGCCTATCTTCGCGCGCTGAGGCGAGCAGCGCGCCTTTCCCTGTCTACCTGACCTTCGACGATGGACCGACTACTGAGCCGAACGGCGGCGGCGCGACGACGACCGTCTTGGATATTCTGGGGCAAGAAAACGTGCCTGCCACGTTTTTTCTGCACGGCGTCGCCATCAATAGCTGGGAAGGCGCCGTGCTGGCGCGTATGATGAACGAAGGTCATGCTATTGGCAATCATCTGTGGCAGCACGCGGGCAATACAGAAGCCGACGAGCCGACGCTGGAGCATTTGGCAGAGCAATACTTGCTGTGCGAGCGCCGCATTCGTCAGATGCTCTCAGCAGCTGATGCAGAAGCCTATGCGCGCTACTTGGCGCAGCCGCGTCTTTTTCGGCGTCCTGGCGGCAACAACGGCTTGAACGCCTTCCTCGATCTGAGGCATTTCGCCTTCCTGCAGCAGTCGCCGTCGCTGCGCGCCTATCGCAAAGAGATCGCATGGCTACAAGGCGTCTACGATTACAGCGGCTGGCACGTGATCAATGGCGATAGCCTGGCGCGCGCCTTTCCGCACGACGCGGCAGCAATGCGCGATTTCGTGATGTATGGGCGCGGCGCGTATGCAGGCGTGCAGCGCTACCTGTGCGCAGGCGATCCGCCGCGCCGCGCTGCCGAAGTGCGCGACGGATTGATCGTCCTGATGCACGATGCCGTGCCGCTCACGCAGAAAGCCTTGCCGCTCATCATTGCTGCCTTGCGCGAGCATGGCGCCACGTTTCACGCCTTGCCGCGTCCAAATGATCAGCCGAACGCGCCGACCGTCGGCATTGGCTATGCGCCGACGCCATCGCCGGCAGGGCTGCCCTGCGCACGTTGAACATTAAAAGTTTAGATACCCTAACCAAAGCTCTGTGTGCGCTGCACACAGAGCAGATACAATCGCTTGTGTGAGGATGTGCAGCACATGTGCCGCGCTGCGCAGAAATCGCGTTATAATCGTAATATTGCAAAATGGCGCATGTAGGCAGCTGAACAGCATACGCGCAACAGAAGGTAGAGATACATGAGAGTAACATTTTGGGGCGCACGTGGCAGCATTCCAGCGCCTATGAGCGAAGAGGAACTCCGTGAAAAAATCAAGGCGGCGCTGCTGGGCGCGGTCGGCATCGATCTGACGGATCGGGCTGCCGTTGAGCAGTATATTGCGCGCTTGCCGCAGTGGATCGCCTCGACTGCGGGCGGAAACACCACTTGTATGGAAGTGCGGGCAGGCGAGACGACTCTCATCCTCGATTGCGGCTCAGGGATGCGCCTTCTGGGCAATGCGCTCATGCGCGAGGCGTTCGGCAGAGGTCAGGGCGAGGCACACATTTTGGTCTCGCACACGCACTGGGATCACGTTCAAGGCTTTGTCTTCTTCGCGCCTGCTTATGTGCGCGGCAACAAACTTCACTTCTACAGTCCATTCCCTGATCTGATCACGCGCTTTGAAGATCAGCAGCGCGAGGTCTACTTTCCTGTCGCGATGGACTACATGAGCGCCACGCGCACGTGGACAGTCCTTGATCCGAACGAGCGCCTTCAGATCAATAACGTGCAGATCGAGATGATGTTGCTCTCACATCCTGGCGGCGCGTACGCTTACCGCCTGACTCATCAGGGCAAAGTGCTGGTCTATGCCACTGATGGCGAGTATCAACGCATGGACGCCGAACATACCGCGCGCTACGTTGAGTTCTTCCGCGACGCCGATCTGCTCATCTTCGATGCGCAGTATAGCTTTGAACAAGCGATTGACGAGAAACGCGACTGGGGCCACAGCACGCCGAAGATGGGCGCTGAATTCGCCTTCCGTGCGCGCTGCAAGCGCCTTGCGCTGACTCATCACGATCCAATGGCGACCGACCATCAGCTTTGGAATGCTGTGGCAGAAGCCTACAACTATCTGGCGTTTCGCAGCCGCGGCAGCGGACAGAGCGCTGAGATCGAAGTGCTGCTCGCTCAGGAAGGACGTACGGTTGAGCTTTAAGTTGTACGTTGTGCAGCATATGCACCAGATAGGTCAGATGTGATGTCGGTTCAGCCTTCCGCGCCGCCTAAGCCAAAGATCGTCGTCTTAGAGCCACACGCAGCGTGGCAAGAGACACTACGAGAAGCGCTGGCAGGCTTGCACAGTCATCTGGTCATCGCAGACACTCATGAAGAGTTCTTGACGGCGCTGCAAACTGCGCCATTCGACTTGGCGATCGTAGACTTGTGGACAGATGGCGCGTTGAGAGATGACAACAGCAACAACACTAACGACTCGCTCGAAGCGTTGCTCTATTTAACCGAACATGCGCTGCAAGCCGACTTGTTGGTGATTGGCGATGCTGAGGGGCGCGAGTCGCTCTTGGAAACGCCCGGTATGCCTGACCAGATCGCATTTTTGGCGCGGCAGAACTTCTCACCTGAGGCGCTGCAAAAGTTCGTCACACAACGCGAAGATCACCTGAGCAGCCCGATCAGTCTCGGGCAGACAGGCACGCTGATCCTGCTTGAATTGCAGCCGCCGCGCATCGGCACGCGCAACGGTATGCCGCGCGTGCTGGTCGTGGAAGATCAACCATTTTGGCTGAACGTCTTCACGCGCATGTTGGAAGAAGCCAACTATTTTTGGCGCGCTGCCACCACTTATGCACAAGCGCTGGGCAGATTGCGCTTGGAGAGCTTTCACGTTGTATTGCTCAATCCTTCGGTTGGCAATTCAGGCGTAGAAGCCAATCAAAATTGGCAACTCTTGGATTATTTGACGCAGTACTGTCCACGCACCAAGCTGATCGCTATCAGCGGCAAGCTCAGCGCAGCTGAGGTCGCCAAGCTGTTCATGGGCTATCCGATTCGCGGCTATGTGGATAAGAACGCTTTCGATAAAGGCGCGCTGCTCAGCATGATCGAGCGGCAGATCAGCAGGCTGACGCTGCGCGTGCAGACGCTGGGCGATTTCCGCGTGTGGCGCGACGGTCACCAGATCACGTATTTCGGCGGACCTGAAGCTGACCTTGTTTTGAAGCTGCTCATCACGCGGCGCGGCACAGCCGTCTCGGTAGACGAGCTGTTGCACTGTCTTGCGCCGCTAGGCAGCGCTGCGCGCAACTTCGCGCGCCTGACCGAGATTGTCAACGCTATACGGCTCACGCTAGAGCCTGATCTGCCGCGTCCTGCCGATTCGCGCTTGATCTTACGCGAAGGCGCCAGCTACCGCTTCGTCGCTTCTGATCAGGTTGAAATAGACGCCGATCTACTGGCGCAACGTCTGAACAACGCGCAGCGCTTGGAGCGCGATGGCGAGATCGCGGCTGCGATTCGCGCCTATGAGCAAGCGACGGCACTCTACAATGGCGACTATCTACCTGCCGACCGTCAGGTTGTGTGGACAGCGAACGAGCGCGCCGCGCTGCAAGCGCGCTACGCTGACGCCTTGAACCGTCTCGCCGATCTGTACGCGCATGAAGGACGGCTGGACATGGCGATCAAAGCTGCCAACACAGCGCTCGAGGCAAATGCTTATGCTGAGACGACATATCGAAGATTGATGCGCTATCACGCTTGCAAAGGCGACCGCAAAGCAGCTGCCGCAGTCTACAGAACGCTCGTCAAGCTCTTCTCCGAGCTGTTCGCTGAAGAAATCAATCCAATCACGCAGCAGCTCTACGAAGATATCGAAGCAGGTCGCCCTGTGAGCTGCGCAGAAGTCCGCCCTGGCGCAACTGAATCTCGCGCTGTTACAGGCAGCGATTAGAATCGCTTACACGGGCTAATTATTTCAACGTCTTGTGCAAATTGCACAAAATTTTTTCTTTTGCACAAATGTAAAGGTCAGGTATAATCCACAAGTGAACCTGAAAGGTTTCCTTAGTTTTTTCGAGGAAGGTTACATGAGCAAAGTTAGTCTCTCCAAGCGTTTGACGGTATTCGCCTTGATCGCGCTGTTGGCGCTGGTGCCGAGCGCGCTGCTGGTGCGTGCGGCAGAAGAGCCGGTCGTGATCGGTGTGGCAGTGGCACAGACCAGCAACGTCGCCCTGCTCGGTCAGGAGCAAGTGATCGGCGCGCAGATCGCTGAAGAGTTCTTCAATGCGCGCGGCGGCGTGAACGGTCGTCCGATTCGGATCGCTTTTGCCGATACCGGCGGCGACGAAGCAGGCGCGATCAATGCTTTCCAAACCTTGATCAATCGCGAGAACGTGGTTGGTATTCTCGGTCCGACGCTCTCGCAGCAGGCATTTGCCGCTGATCCAATTGCCGATCAAGCAGGCGTGCCAGTCATCGCGCCTTCCAACACGGCGCGCGGCATTCCGCAGATCGGTCGCTTCATCTTCCGCGTCTCTGCGCCAGTGGCAATCGTGGCGCCAAACGCCGTGAAGCAAGCGCTGAAAATGAATCCTGAGATCAAGCGCGTGGCAGTCTTCTACGCGCAGAACGACGCTTTCAGCGTCTCCGAGACGGGTACTTTCCAACAGACTGTGAAAGACCTGGGCTTGGAGCTGCTGGACGTGCAGACTTTCCAGACCACTGACACGGACTTCACCACGCAGATCACCAACGTGCTGCCGCTGGAGCCACAACTGGTCATCATCAGCGGCTTGGCTGCCGATGGCGGCAACTTGGTCAAGCAACTGCGCGAGCTAGGCTATGACGGCATGATCGTCGGCGGCAACGGTCTGAACACGGCGAACATCTTCCCTGTCTGCCAGGAGCTGTGCGACGGCATTTTGATCGCCCAGGCTTACAGCTACCAGTACGATAGCGAAATCAACAACGCCTTCCGCGAGGCGTACAAGGCGAAGCAGGAGAAAGAGCCGCCACAGTTCAGCGCGCAAGCCTTCGCAGGCATTCAGGTCTTCGTCGAGGCGCTCTCCAGACTCGATGAGCGCAAGCCACTCAAGGACATGGACTTGGCGACGCTGCGCGCCGAGCTGCGCGATGAGATCATGAGCGGCAAGTACGACACGCCGCTCGGTCCGATCTCGTTCGTCGAGACCAAGAAGGACGACGGCACGCCTGCCGGCGGCGAGATCGTGCAAGAGCAGTTCTACGTGGCGCAGATCAAGATGAATCCTGACGGCAAGACGGGACGCTTCGTGTTCGTGGACTGAACTGCTGTCCGCCTTCGCTTAGCTTTCAAAGAGAGACGGGCTTCTTCGCCCGTCTCTTGACTTAACGCATTGTAATAGTTATTACGGCGAGACTTTCTATGAAACTGGTTGACCAATCCTCGCAGCAGTACCGCCGCTTGTGGTGGTTTGCCTCGCGCGGCTTCGCTGCGGTAGCCATCGTGCTGCTGATCACAGCTATTCTCACAGCGCCCAGCGGCTTGCAAAATCTTTTCAACGGTCTGGCAATCGGCGGCGTGTATGCCATCTTCGCACTGGGCTACACGCTGATTTTTTCCATCTTGCGCATCATCAACTTCGCACACGGCGCCATCTTCACACTCGGCGCGTATTTCACTTACTTCCTGACAGGTGCGGCAGTCGGCTTCAACGGCTTGCTCGCCAACCAGCGGCTGCCTTTTGAATTGCCTTTTCCAGTCGCGATGATCGGCGGCGGCTTGTTGGCAGGGCTATGCGGCATCTTGATCGAGCGCGTCGCCTTCCGTCCTTTGCGCAACAAAGGCGCCGATCCACTGCTGACGCTCGTCTCCAGCCTAGGCGTGGCAGTGGCAATTGTGAACATCATCCAACTGTTAGTAGGTGCGGAAATTTACTCATATCCGCGCAATCCATTCGGCGAGATGCCCGCTGCGCTCAACCTTGGCACCTTCGGCGGCTTGACGCAACGTCCGATCATCATCCGCACCATTCAAGTGATCATCTTCGCCGTCTCAATGGTGACGGTCGTCCTGCTGACCTACTTCATCAATGGCACAAAGACGGGCAAAGCGTTGCGCGCAGTGGCAGAAGATGCCACCACGTCCAGCCTGCTGGGCATCAACACCAATTTCTTGATTTTGGTGACTTTCTTCATCAGCGGCTTGGTCGGCGGCATTGCCGGCACATTGGTCGGCTTGAGCGTGAACGTGAGCGGGCCGTACTTCGGCATCAACTTCGGCTTGAAAGGCTTAGCCGTGATCGTGCTAGGCGGACTGGGCGATATTCCTGGCGCAGTGGTCGGCGGCTTGGTGATCGGCGTGGCAGAGGCATTCGTGCCTTCAGAGTATGTCGCTTACAAAGAAGCTATCGCCTTTGTCGTGCTGTTTTTGGTCTTGTTGCTGCGTCCGCAAGGGCTGCTCGGACGCGCTGCAGTGCAGAAAGTCTGATGGAGACGACAAATGGAAGGATTTTTCAGCACTTACGGCTCAGCCATTGTACAGATGGCGTTAGCAGGCGTCCTTGCGCTTTCGTTATATCTGCCGCTGATGGCAGGGCAGCTCTCACTGGCGAGTCCGGGCTTTTACGCAGTTGGTGGCTACGTGGCAGCTTTGCTTTCCACACAGGTCTTCACAGGCTTTCCGAATGGCAGCTATCCAATTCTGCTGGTTGTGCTGGAGATGGTGGTGGCAGGCGCCATCTCAGCGCTCTTCGCGCTGATCATCGGCATTCCGTCGCTCAGGCTGCGCGGCATTTATCTGGCGTTAGCGACCATCGCTTTCGTAGAGGTGCTGCGCGTCTTCGCCTTGAATCAGCCGTGGCTGGGCGGCGCTGTGGGCATTTATAACATTCCGCAGCCGTTTTTCAGCGCCACGCGCGTGGAATATCTGCTCTTAGCGTTGCCACTTTTGATAGGCGCGATGCTCTTCGTAGCGCGCTTGGAGCGCTCGCGCATTGGGCGCGCCTTCGTGGCGCTGCGCGAGGACGAGTTGGCAGCGAGCGCTATGGGCGTCCGTCCGACGTATTACAAGGTGCTGGCGTTCACGATGGGCGCGGTGTTAGCAGGCATGGCAGGCGCGCTGAACGCGCATATCCTGAACACATGGAATGCGCGGCAAGGCACGTTCGATCTGGCAATTCTGATTCTCGCTTATGTGCTAGTCGGCGGCTCGCGCACTTTTCTCGGTCCGGTGATCGGCGGCGCGTTCCTTGTGGCGCTGCCTGAGATCATCCTGCGCGAAGTAGCAGGCGCGCCCGGCTTGAATCCTGCGATCGCCACTTTCCTGCGCGATGGACGCCTGATCCTGTTCGGCGTCTTGATCGCGGTCAGCGTCTTCTTCTTCCCATACGGCTTGATCACGCCTAACTTGTTCAAGCGCCGCAAGAAAACGAAAGCACTGCCAGTGGAAGCGGCTAAAGCGACGCCAAAGGTCAGCCGAGGTGAGCTATGAGCGACGAGATCGTGCTAGAAGCGCGCAATATGACGCGCCGCTTCGGCGGCTTGTACGCTGTGGATAACGTCTCGTTCGAAGTGCGGCGCGGCGAGATTTTCGGCTTGATCGGACCGAACGGCGCAGGCAAGACCACGATGTTCAATCTGATCACAGGCATGACGCCGCCAACGCACGGCGAGCTGTTCTACAAAGGCGTCAACATCACCAATAAGCGTCCGCATGAGATCGCGATGCTCGGCATTGCGCGCACTTTCCAGAACATCCGTTTGTTCGGCACGCTCACAGCGCTGGAGAACGTGATGATCGCGCGGCATATCCACACCAAGAGCGGCGTGATCGAAGGCGTCCTCGGCTTGCCGCCTGCGCCGCAAGAAGAGCGCGCCGTCCGTCAGCGCGCGATGGAACTGCTGGAGCTGGTCGGTTTGGCAGATTCAGCCGAGACGCAAGCGCGCAATTTCTCGTACGGCGATCAGCGCCGTCTGGAGATCGCGCGCGCGCTCGCCCTTGAGCCTGAGCTGCTGCTGTTGGACGAGCCTGCAGCAGGCATGAATCAAAACGAGAAAGGCGCGCTGAGCGCGTTCATCCGCCGCATCCGCGAGCAGTTCAACCTGACCATCGTGTTGATTGAACACTATGTGCCGCTTGTGATGGGCTTGTGCGACCGCATTGCCGTGCTGAACTTTGGACAACTGATCGCGCTTGGCGCGCCTGAGGCAGTGCAGAATGATCCTGCCGTGATCGAGGCATATTTAGGAGA
>DAOTWB010000115.1:0-6521 GCA_034436235.1 Anaerolineae bacterium | reverse complement strand
TAGAAGATACCTCATCCTGAATTTGGTCAGTCTAGGGCAGTTTAGCAAGTCTATGCAAGAATCGCGCAAGAATCGCCGTGCGCACGCGCTGCTGCGTAAAGAAAAATTCACGAGTGCTTGAATTTTCGTACATCTCTCTTGAGGCACATGTTCGGTTGCTATATAAGCAGGCTAGATTAGTTTACGGCGTTTCTACCGCACTCTAAACCAACTTGTTATGTCCTTGAAACGGCGCGTAGATGCGGTCAATCGTGTAAACTATGCTAAAGTGCTACTCAGGCAAGGAGTGAGACATCGAAAGCCTATGCGCAAACTGGTGACTGTACTTATCCTTCTGGCGGTATGTGTGGCAAGCCTGGCACACGCGCCGCGTCCTGCACAGGCGTGGAAAAATCCGAATCTCAACACGGGTGCATGGAGCGCCAATGGCGAAGTGCTTGCCATCGCACAAGCAGGTAACATTTTCTACATTGGCGGCAATTTCAATTTCATCGGTCCTTTCACGGGCAGCTGGGTAGCGCTCAGCACCACAAGCGGTGCATGGGATAATACCTTCCCAGTGGTGGAAGGCACAGTCAGGGCAGCTGTTTCCGATGGTGCAGGCGGCTGGTACATCGGCGGCGACTTCACGAGCGTAGGCGGCGTGACGCGCACACGCTTGGCGCGCATTCTCTCCACCAAGGCGGTCGATCCGAATTTCGTGGCGAGCGCCGATGGCGCAGTCAACGCGCTGCTATTCGATGCTATAAACAATCGGCTGTACGTTGGCGGGCAATTCACGCAGATCAACAGCACGGCGCGCAGCCGTCTTGCTGCTGTGGATGGCAGCACAGGCGCGCTGATCGGCGGCTTTGCGCCGAGCGTGATGCTGGATAGCGACCCTGATCAAACTGCCGTCCATGCGTTGGCGCTCGATGGCACAACGCTCTATGTAGGCGGACGCTTCAACCGTATCAATACAAACGGACGCAACAACATCGGCGCGGTCAACACGGGCGATGGCACTGCCACGACGTGGAATCCGAACGCCGACAACGTCATCTACGCTATGGCGCTGGACGCTGCCAACAATCGCCTGTACATCGGCGGCGACTTTCTTCTGTTGGGCAGCACGCCGCGCGAGCGGTTTGCTGCGCTGCCGCTGGATAGCGACGTGCCGACGGCGCTGGATTTGCCGGTGAGCGGCACGGTCTACGCGCTGGCGCTGAGCGGCAGCACACTTTACATCGGCGGCGCGTTCTTCGATGTAGGCATTGAGTTTCGCGCGCGTCTAGCGGCGATTAACACAACCACAGGCGATGTCACGAGCTGGAATCCAAATGCCAACGGCACGGTGCGCGTCATTGTGCCGAGCGGCAGCAATGTCTATGTCGGCGGCGATTTCAGCATTGTGGGCAACCAAAATCGCAGCAATCTTGCCATGCTCAACAACACAAGCGGCGCTGCGCTGAGCTGGAATCCTGGCACAGGCGGCACTGTTCACGCCATCGCGATCAACGGCGGCACGGCGTTTGTAGGCGGCAACTATCGCCATGCAGCAGGCGTGCGGCGCACCAATCTGGCTGCGATTGATATCAACACAGGGCGTCCGACGAGCTGGAATACGCTCGTCTCGAACGGCTCACAAACTGCCAGCGTCCGCGCTTTGGCAATTCAGGGCAACACACTATATGTAGGCGGACGCTTCAACTTCATCGGCGGGCAATCGCGCCAGAACATCGCAGCGCTTCAGTTGAACGACGGCGTCGCCACAGCGTGGAATCCGGGCGCCAATAACAACGTCGAGGCGCTCGCCGTGAACGCTACAACTGTCTACGCCGGCGGTCAGTTCACCAACATCGGCGGGCAGAGCAGGAATCGCATTGCGGCGCTGGATATCAACACAGGCAACGCGACCAGTTGGAATCCAAATGCGAACTCAGGCGTGCTTGCGCTGACACTGACCACGAACAGCATCTATGTAGGCGGCACGTTCAGCAGCATCGGCGGGCAAATTCGACGCTTCTTGGCTGAGATCAGCCTCAGCACAGGGCTGGCTACGGCGTGGGATCCTGATCCGAACAACACAGTCTATGCGATCGTTGTGGCAGGCGAGAATGTGTACATAGGCGGCTTCTTCTTGGAAGTCGGCAGCGTCTCACGTCGTTACTTGGCGCAGATTCGGCGGCTTGATGGCAGCCTGACCAGCTGGAATCCTGATCCGAATAATAACGTATATGCTATGGTGTTAAGTACCTCGACGCTTTTTGTAGGCGGCGACTTCACGCAGATCGGCGGGCAGCCGCGCACGCGCATTGCAGCGTTTGAAGTGACAACAGGTGCGTTGCGCCCGTGGACAGCTTCCTTAGACAGCACCATTCGCGCTTTGGCTCTGAAAGGCGCTCAACTGGCAGCAGGCGGTCAGTTCAGCACGGTCAACAGCAATCCATACGCAGGCTATGCCATGTTCACGCAGCTGCCGATAGATACTATCGGTATCTTCCGACAGGCGCTCGCGCGTTTTTACTTGCGCAATAGCAACACAACGGGCTTCGCAGATATCGAAGTGGCACTCGGCATTCCGAGCGATTATCCTGTGGCAGGCGATTGGAACGGCGATGGCATTGTGACAATTGGCATTTATCGTCGCAGCACAGGTCAATTCTTCCTCACGAACTCCAACACGCAGGGCGCGCCAATCGAGTACTCGTTTGGGCTTGGCATTCCCGATGATATTCCGTTCGTAGGCGATTGGGACGGTGATGGACGCGACGGCGTAGGCGTGTTTCGTCCCAGTAACGGCTTGCTCTACCTCAAAAACAGCCTTGACACCGGCTTCGCCGATTTCACGATGGTGCTTGGCATACCCGGCGATTTGCCTGTGGCAGGCGATTGGAATGGAGACGGACGTGACACACCCGGCGTGTATCGTCCCAGTGTGGCGGTATACTATCTGGTGAATTCGATCTGCAACAATTGCGCTGTTTTTGCCGATTTCGCTTTTCCTTTCGGCATCCCTGATGACTATCCCTTCTCAGGCGACTGGAATGGCGACGGCATTTCAGGTGTTGGCGTGTATCGGCGGACGAATGGCATCACCTACTTCCGCAACGAGCTGAGCGCAGGCTTCGCCGATATTGAAATCATCTATGGCATTGAGGACGACTTGCCAATCGCAGGATACTGGGGCGTGGCGGCTGATCCGCTGCCGAGCGCGCCTGAGCAAGGTACGCCTGAGCTGGAAGTTGCGCCGACCTTCGTACCGCGCAACTGACGCACGGAAAGCAGACGCAGAAGGCGGCATGAGAACTCATGCCGCCTTTTTACGTCCAAGCAGGCATTTGCACGTAGAACGCGCTGCCTTCGCCGACGGCGCTTTCCACCCAGACCTTGCCGTCGTGCGCCTCGACAATGCGCCGCACCATCGCCAAGCCCAGCCCAACGCCGCCAAAGCGCCGCGTGATGCCGCTCTCAACCTGATAGCCGCGCTCAAAAATGCGCTTGTGCAGCGCCTCAGGAATGCCGATGCCGTGATCGCGCACGCATAGCAGCACTGTGCTTGCGCTATCTTGCGCAATCTTGACCTCGATTTGAGCGCCTTCAGGGCTGAATTTGACCGCGTTATCCAACAATTGCTCCACCACAGTCAACAGATGTCGCTCGTCGCCGCGCACAGGCGGCAAGTTTGGACTGATCTCAACCGCGATCTCCAGCTGCAGTTCGCCTGCCAAAAGACGCACTTTGCGAATGGCTTGCGCTGTCAAGCGCGCCAGATCGACAGCCGCGAAGTGCAGATCATCGGCGCTGAGCGCTTGCACGATCACAATCTCGTCCACGATGCTCGCCAATTGCGCGCTCCAGCCGAGCGCAGCGCGCAGTGAGCTGTGCTGCTCAGCGTTCAGGCTGCCATACATCTCGTCGTCCAGAATCTGCAGCTGCATGATGATCTTATGAAGCGGCGTCTTCAATTCATGCGAGAGACTCTGCAGCAAGTTATCTTTGATGCGCTCTGCTTCGCGCAGCGCGTCATAGGCGTGCTGCAAAGCCTCTGCGCGCTGCTTGAGCGATTGATAGAGCGCTGCTTTCTCAAAAGCAGCCGCAGCTGCAGCCGCTAGATTCTCCAAGAATTCCACGTCATCGCGGCTGAAACTATCCTCAGCGCGACTTTGTATCTCTAGCACGCCGATCAGTTGATCAGCGACTGCGAGCGGCAGCGCCAAGATGTCATCTTGCGCAGCTGAGCCTGCAGCGCTACTCTCTTCAGCGCGCACAAGCTGCGAACGACGTTCGGCAGCAGCGCGCCCTGCCGCGCTCTGTCCCAGTTGCACCTGCTCGTGAGCGACGCTCGGCAACTGCAGATTTTGTTCGGTCACCAGATGGAACAGGTCAGTTTGATCAGGAATGGCTAGGAATAAACGGATACGCGCGCTGCCCGTCAGCTCGCTCACAGCGCGCAAGAGCAGCTCTACGACGCGCGCTTGGTCAAAGGCTGCGTTGAGCGCCTGCACTGCTTGATTCAAAGCGCGCAACCGCTCGCCTTGCCGCTCAAGCGCTTGCTCGCGCAGCTTTTGCTCAGTCAGATCGCTCAACACTAAGATAGTATGCTCCACGCCGTCGCTGTGCGTCGTCGCTCGCGACATCAGCACTGGTACAACGCGCCCTGAGCGCGTGACCAGCTGTTGACTGAAGCCGAGCGTGCCGCGTCCGCCGCGCCGCAAGTTGCGCACCAGCATATCGCGCGTGTTGACATGGAAAAGCATCCCGACGCTGCAACCATACAGTTCCTGGCGCGTGTACTCGGACATCAGCAGCAGACGATTGTTCACGTACCGCACTCGCGCTTCTTCGTCTAGGACGAGCAGACCGTCGCCCATGGTATCCAGCACGCGCTTCAGGAAGGCTTGATCAGCGCGCATTTGTGCCTCACGCGCGGCGATTGAATCGGTCAGGCGCAAATTTTGAAGCGCAATGCAGGCTTGTGTCATGATGGCTCTGAGCAGGTGCGCATTTTGCCAGTGAGCGATGTCAGCAGACGCGTCCGTCGCTAAGATCAACAGTCCAATTGGCGTCTGCGCTAGATGAATCGGCAGAGCGTGGCAGTAAGCGTGGCGCAATTGGCTGAGCGCGCGCGCCAAACGGACGCCATCGGGCAGTTGGCGCAGCCGATCTACAGGGACGTTCAGGCTTGGCTCGCCTGTGACGAGCAGCGCCGCCAGCGCGTTGGTTTGAGCGTCGAACGGAAAGTGAGCATGTTGCGCAGCCTTGCCGTGCAAGCGCCATAGAAAGACCTCAGCGGCGCTCGCGCCTTTGGCGCTGGCGAGCGCACGGCTGTAGAGCGTCTCATGCTCTACTTCCAGCAGCCATGCCAGATCGCAAGCGAGCAAATCCAGCGCTAAAGAGCAGGTTTCCTCTAGCGAGCGGTAGGTATCCACGCGAAGTAGCTCCGAGCCGAAGGCGATGCGCCTAGATTATACCGATCTACCAACATAACACAAACACAGCGGCAAGCGCAGCGCAGGCTTGTCTTTTTGCGCGATAAACGCTAGATTCAGCGTGATTGTGAAAGCGCAGCCTAAGTAGGCATGGCAGCTTGAACACAGCCTGATCGGCTGCCGCTTGCTTTCGCTTTATTGTTAGGAATTGCCTATGACCAACCGATCGATCAAGCGTAATGGCAAAATGCAGTGGTACCGCGTGGATTTGCACATTCACACGCCTGCCTCTGCCGATTATCAGGAGCCGAATGTCACCTATTTGGATATTTTGCGCCGTGCTGAGATGCGCGGCTTGGATATTATCGCCTTCACTGACCACAACACGGTTGCCGGCTATGCTGCCATGCACGATGAGATCAAGACGCTGGAGCTGCTCGTGAACCGTGAGCGCGCCACGCCTGAAGAGCGCCGCCGTCTGGCTGAGTATCGCCGCCTGCTCGATAAAATCTTGGTGCTGCCCGGCTTTGAGTTCACTGCCACCTTCGGCTTCCACGTGCTGGGCATTTTCTCGCCCGCTTTGCGCGTGCGCCAAATTGAACATATCCTGCTCAGCTTGCATGTGCCTGCACAGTCGCTCGATTCAGGCTTGACCAACGTCGGCGCCTCATCTGACGTATTGACCGCTTACCGCATGATCAATGAAGCGGGCGGCATTGTGATCGCGGCGCACGCCAACTCAACGCATGGTGTGGCAATGCGCGGCTTCGATTTCGGCGGACAGACGCGCATCGCCTACACGCAAGACCCTCACTTGCACTGCCTTGAGGTCACTGATTTGGATCGGCGCGGACGCGGCACCACTGCGCGCTTCTTCGATGGCACTAAGCCTGAGTATCCACGCCGTATGCGCTGCATTCAAGGCTCGGATGCGCATCGCCTTGCCAAGGATCCGCGCAATGAGAAAAATCTAGGCATTGGCGACCGCATCACAGAAGTATTCTTGGCAGAGCGCACCTTCGAAGCGCTCCGCGAGATGTTCGCCAGCAACGATTTTGCGCGCTCGCGTCCTTACTTCGGCGGTCAGGAAGTCTACGATTACGTGCAGAT
>DAOTWB010000114.1:0-12287 GCA_034436235.1 Anaerolineae bacterium | reverse complement strand
GAAGCGCAAGCGACCGCCATCCTCGATATGCAGTTGCGCCGCCTTGCCGCGCTGGAGCAAGAGAAAATTCAAAATGAATACCGCGAGAAAAAGGCGCAGATTGCGTACCTTGAGCAGCTGCTCGCCAATCCGCTTTTGATGCGCAAAGTGATCGCCGAAGAGCTGCTGGACATCAAAAAGCGCTACGCCGATCCGCGCCGCACGACGATCTTGAACGGCGCGGCGACCGATGTGCGCCCTGAAGACCTGCTGGCGCACGCCGAAAGCACATGGGTCGCTTTGACGCACGGCGGCAAGATCAGCCGCACCTATCAGGATGCGCCGCCGAAGATCACGGCGCAGACGCAGGATCCGCCGCGCTTTCTGTTGCGCAGCAACACGGCGGATATCCTGTACTTGTTCACCTCAGAAGGGCGCGCTGCCACGATCCCTGTCCAAAACTTGCCGCTGACCGACGATCCGAGCGGCGGCGGCGACGTGATCGCTATATGCGATCTGCGCGAGAGCGGTCAGGTGATCGGCGCGCTGAGCTTGCTGCCAAATTTTGAGGAAGGCTATGTGTTTTTGGCAACCGAGCGCGGCGAGGTCAAGCGCATTCGCACTGCCGATCTGCCCGGTCTCTCGGCGCGCGCTTTCCCTGTCATCAACTTGGGCGAGGATCGCCTGATCGCGGCGCACTTCGCGCGTGAAGATGACGAGGCGATCTTGGTCACGGCAGAAGCGCAAGCCATTCGTTTCAAGCTCAGCGAGGTGCGTCCGACAGGTTTATCTGCCGGCGGTATGCGCGGCATTCGCCTCAGCGAGAGCGACAGCGTGGTGAGCGCGCAGATTGTGCGCGAAGGTGGCGCGCTGTGGACAGTGACCGAGAGCGGCGCGGCGAAAAGCTCGCCGTTGACGGAATATCCTGTGCAAGGGCGTGGCGGAGTCGGCGCGTTGACCATGCGCTTGACGCTGGGCGACCGCATTGCGGCAGCGATCATCGGCACTATGTTGGACTTGGTGATCGTGCTGACTGTGCAAGGGCGCTTCCGCGTGGTCAAATTTCGCGACGCGCCACACGGCAGGCGCGACCTGAAAGGCGATCTGGTCGGCATTCGCATGAATCGAAGCGACAAGGTCTACGCTGTGATGCAGATCGTGCAGCGCCCTGAGCCATCGCCTTCAGAGCGCGCCGAGCCGACCGATGCTTAGAGCGGCTTGCGCGCAGGCACGCCAGGCTTGCGCGGATAGTCGCTCGGCGTTGGCGCGACTTTGTTGACGATGACCAGATAGTGCGGCTCAGCGACGTCGGGCAAATGGATCGGCACAATCTGCGCGACCTGTCCGCCGAGCGTGCGCAGGGCGTTAGCGGCTTCCTGCGCTTCGCGCTCGGCGCTCTCGCCTTTCATCGCCACGCACTGTCCGCCGATGCGCACAAAAGGCAAGAGGTATTCCATCAGGATCGGCATGTGCGCTACGGCGCGCGCCGTGGCGATGTCGTAGCGTTCGCGATGCTCAGGCATATGACCTGCTTCTTCGGCGCGCGCGTTCAAAAAATTGATATCGGGCAAGTTCAGCGTGTTCGCCACATGCTGCAGGAAAGCGATCTTCTTCGCCGTCGCTTCAAGCAAGGTCAGGCGTAGGTCAGGGCGGACGATGCGCAGCGGCACGCCGGGAAAGCCGCCGCCTGTGCCTACGTCGATCAGGCGCGCGCCGTGCGGCACATGGACGCCGCTCAGCACGGAGATCGAGTCGAGAAAATGGCGTATCTCAATCGCCTCAATGCCTGTGATCGCGGTCAGATTGGCGCGCGTCTTGTTCCACGCTTCCAGCTCAGCCGCGTACTGAGCGAATTGCGCTTGTTGCTGCGCAGTGAGCATGAGACCGAACAGGCGCTGGGCGTAGGTTGCTAGACGTTCAGTCATGCTCACAGATGGCTTTGGGCAGCGGCGCTCAGCACTTTGGCGACCATCGGCGCGCTGTAAAACGTATCGCGCAGTTGCGGATCGCCGATGCTCTTGGCGATCTGGTTGAGAATATCGGCGGCGATGCTGTAATGCATAGCGGCTGTGCCAGGTTGTGTGTGGCTGAAGACTTCGGCGAGCGCGGCGTGCGTGCGCCACAGCAGCGAGCGATCCGATATCGTCTGCGACTCGACGAACGCTTCATGGAAATACTCTTCCGCCTTGCTGTGATTGCCTGCTGCCAACGCGCAGTAGCCCAGCACCAGCTCAGCGCGCAACAGATGGCGCTTGGCGTCGCGCGCTTGGGCGAGCGTGAGCAATTCAAGGGCGACCGTCTCGGCCTGCGCATAGTCGCCGAGCTGCCAGTAGGCTTCGGCGTGGCTGGCGAGCGCCTGCAGCAAGTTGTCCATCTCGCCGTTGGCTTTGGCAATCGCGACAGCGCGCTCAAGATGCGCTAGACCTTCCTCAGCGCGTCCAACTGCTACCAGATCGACGCCGAGGTTGCGCACGGTATCGCTGGTGACCTTGCCGTCCAGCAAATCGAGCGCGCGCTGATGATAGAAGAGCGCCGTGCGCATGGCGTACAGGCTCTGATATGCTTCGCCTGTGTTGCTGCAAATGACGCTCAAGCCGAAGCGCTCATCTAAAGTTTCATAGAGCTGAATGGCGCGCAGCCAATGCACAATGGCTTGGTAGTAGTCGCCAAGGTAAGTGTAACTGATGCCGAGCGTGTTGAGCGTCCGCGCGCGTCCTTCGAGATCGTCAATGCGCTCGAAGATCGCCAGCGCTTGCTGCGCAGTGGAAATAGCGCGTTCCACCTGACCGCTGAGCCACAAGACATCGGCGCGGAAGCGCAGCACAGCCGCCAAGCCTGCTGCATAGCCGCAGCTCTGAGCTAGGCTGGCGCCTTCGTCGAGAAAGCGCAAAGCCTGCTCATACTCGCCGCGCCGATAGCTCATGCGCGCCCAGAGCGCCAGATTTTCCACTCTGCCTTCAGGTCGCTTGGTTGCGGCTGCCCAAGTTTCCAACGTGTCGTGCATCGCAGCGAAGTCCGTGCGCCGATCGTGGCATTCCGCCATGCGCTTATAGACTTGGTCGAGCAGGACTGCCCAGCGCGGCTCGCGCTCAAGGTTTTGTTGCACCAGCTGAAGCGCGTCCTGCGCGTGCGCCAGCGCCTCAGGATACTGTGTGGCACGGTAGGCAGCTTTAGCGCGTCCGAGCAAGACTTCAGCGCGTCCGTAGTCATCTGTCGGTTGCGAAGTTTTTCGGAGCATTGTCGCTCACCTCAACACAATTTTTCTCATAAATAAATTGTGACCGAGAAAAAATTGCCTTGCAAGCGCTTGAGCATCGGAGCGACTTAGCAAATTTACCAAAGGCGCACTTGCTCAAGCGTTGTGGTAGCTCTGGACAGTGCTGCGATGCACAAAAGCGAGTTGTGTGTTCGGGATGATGCCTTGCCGCGCCTGAAAGAGCGCATAGATGCGCGCGCTGCTGACGGGCAAAAATTGCGCGATGGACGCGTCTACGAAGTCTTGAATGCGCATATCAGGCGACATGTGCCAGCGTCCCATGATAGCGTATTGCTCTGTGTACAGCATCAGCGACTCGGCGCGCGGCGAGAGGACGATGCCTGAAGGCGGCGCGCTCTCTAGCGCCAAGACTTGAATGGCGCGCTTGAGGACGAGCATCTCAGGCTGCACCATCTGAGCAGCAGGATTAGTGACGTGAACGCCAAGCACGACAGCGTTGTTGACAGCCAACGTCGGCTTCTGATCGTCGTTAATGAAAGTCAGGAACGTGCCGAAGACAGGCATTCTGCCGCGTATTTGAAAGGCAGAGGTCAAAATGGCGACGTTCACATCCACTTTTTCAGGTCCGCGCATAGCGCCGCTCATAAGCATCACTCCTTGCAATTGTGCGCCGCGTGCACTTCATTATACCTTGCCAAGCCGCGCAGCGCAGTGGTATAGTCTGCCGTGTGCAGCGCTACGACAAAATGCAGCATGTCTGAGAGGCTTAGCGTATGGATATTAATCAGCTTTCCCGAATGATCGAGTGGCTTGACGAAGAGCGCCGCCGCGATAAGGCGAAGATCGCCAAGCTGGAAGAACAACTGCTCCAGCAGCGCGATTACGCCGAGAGCATGACGCGGCGCATCAACAGCCTTGAGAGCGAATTGGCGGCTGCGCGCACCGCTTTTTTGCCCGTCGGACGCGATAACGAGATCGTCGAGTATTTGCGCGCCGAAATTCAGCAGCAGCTGGAAGCGCTTGAGACAAAACGCATTTTGGCAGAGCGCGAAGCAGAGCGCCGCGCTGAGAACGCGCGCGAAGTCTTGTCGCGTCCGATTCGCGAGTTGAGCGAGCGCTTGGATCGCTTCGAGCGCATCAGCGATGAGCTGGCAGCCTTCCGCGTCGAGCGCGACCGCTTGGCGAACGCCATCGCGGCGCTCACGCAGCGCATGGAAGATATGACTAGGATGCTCGAAGAGCCTGAGCGACGTCTCACTTTCCTTGAAGAGCAGCGCCGTCAAGATTCGCGCCGTCTCTCAGAGATTCAAAGCGAGCTGCCTGAGCTGCAAAAACAAGTCGATTCGTTGCGTCCAAAGCTAGACCTGCTCGAGTCGTTAGCGCTGCGCAACGAGAAGTTGATCCTCGATATCCAAGCGGCAGATCGCGATAGGCGCGAGCAAACGCAGCAGTTCATCGAGCAGCAGACCTTGCTGGCGCAGCAGCGCGACGCGCGCGTTGAAGAGCTGACGCGCCATTTCGCCGCTTACGATGAAGAGATGCGCCGTCGCATCGAGCGCTTCGAGACTTGGGCAGAAGCCTACCGTCAGATGAAGAAGATCATTGAAGATTTTGAGCGCATCGGCGAGCGCCTTGAGCGGCGCATTGGCGAAGTGGCGGAAATGCAGCGCTTGGCTGAGGAACGCTTCCGTCAGGAATGGAACGCTTGGACAGCTGACGAGCAACGGCGCTTCCGCCAATTCACGCTCGCCAACGATGAAGCCTGGCGCACGCACAACAAAGAATTCGAGGCATTTCGCGCTAAGATCGGCGAAGCAATCGCGCTCTTCGTGCCGATTCAAGAGAGTCTGGATCGTCTGTGGCGCCTGCAGCGCGCTCAAGCAGAGCTGTTCCGCGAGCGCTACAACGCGCTCTTGGCTGAACACGATCCGAGCGCTGCCAACAGCGGCGCGCGCACCACAGCCACAAACGGCATCCGCGCTTCGCAGATCATGCGCGCGATCTCTGATACGTCCGGCGGCAATCAATAGGTCTGCGCCATGCGTTTCGTCTTGATCATCTGCTTGAGCCTGAGCGCGCTCTTGTCTTCGCTCTCGCATGTTGCGGCGCAAAGCGCGCTCTGCACAGCGCGCCGCGCGCGCGTACACGAATGTCCTGACTGCTCGAAAGTGCTTTTTCGCTATCCGAGCAATACGCTGCTCTACAACGTCGCCTTCGTGAACGATGCTTGGCTCAGCCTGACCGACACGGCGACAGGCGTCCAAGGTTTCATCCGTGCGGCGGATACACAAGCCTGCAACGCGGCGGACTGGCAGTTGCGTCCTGTCATCCCGACTGTCAGCGCACGCGCTCGCGAAATTTACGCGCGCGGCATAGCGCTCGGCAACGATCCGCGCGCTTTCTCGGTCATCGGCGATTGCCAGAGCGTGCCTGCCTACTTTCTCGGCACGTTTGATGAAGGCACGTACACGCTCGGCGAGTACAGCTACTTGCAAGCGACCATTGATCACTTCAAAGGCTCGTTCGATCGGCGCAACATGACCGTCCACAGCGGCTTCAACGTCGCCTCAGTGCTCACCGAGACCTGGGCTGATCCGAAGCGCTGTGAGATCGGCGAGACGCCGCTGATGTGCGAATATCGCCTTCACAAGCCGAGCATCGCTTTCGTCAGCATGGAGACGATCTGGTCAGGCGATGTGGCAGGCTACGAGAGCCATTTGCGTCAGATTGTCAGCTATCTGGTCGAGCAAGGCGTCGTGCCAATTCTCAGCACCAAAGCCGATGACATCGAAGGCGGACATCGCGTGAATGCCGCTATTGCCAGAATTGCCGATGAGTTCGGCGTGCCGCTCTGGAACTTTTGGTTGGCAGTGCAGCCGTTGCCAAATCACGGCTTGCAAGAAGATGGCTTCCATCTCACCTTTGCGCGCAACCTATTTGACGATCCGTCGCGATTGCAAGGCGCTTGGGCAGTTCGCAACTTGACCGCGCTGCAAGCGCTGGATGCTGTCTGGCGCGGCGTGCGCTGAAAAAGAACGGCAGTCTGCGCGCACAGACTGCCGTCTCATCCTTCAGACAATGGCAGAGATACCCGTGATCTCGCGCCCGACTACCAGCGTGTTGATCTCGTTCGTGCCTTCGTAAGTGTAGACCGCTTCCATATCCGCGAAGTGACGCGCCACGTGATGCTCCAGCAAGATGCCGTTGCCGCCTAGAATCTCGCGCCCTAGCGCCACAACGCGCCGCGCTGCTGCTGCGTTGTGAACTTTAGCGAGACTGGCTTGTCCATCGGTCAGTTTGCCTTCATCCGCCAGCCGACTCAGCCGCCAAGTGAAGAGCTGCATTGACGTGATCTCGCCCAGCATCTGCACCAGTTTATCTTGGATCATCTGATAGCCTGCGATCGGCTTGCCGAAGACGACGCGCTGCTTGGCATAGGCGAGCGCGTACTCGTACGCTGCCATCGCCGCGCCGACCGCTTCCCACGCCACGCCGACTCGCGTCACCATCAGCACTTTCGCCACATCTCGGAAGCTGTTGCAGCGCTCCAGACGGTTTGCGGCAGGCACTACCACGTTCTCCAGCTTTACATCGGCGTTGATGATGGCGCGCTTGGCGATCTTGCCTTCGATGGGCGTGGCAGTGTAGCCTGCCATCTTCTTCGGCTCGACCACAAAGCCGTTCACCTGACCTGTCTCTGTGTTGCGCGCGAAGATGATCGCCAAATCTGCCAACGTGGCGTTGCCGATCCAGCGCTTGGCGCCATTCAAGATGTAATTGTCGCCGTCGCGCACGGCTGTGGTGAGCGGCTGACTGGCGTTTGAGCCGCCTTGTGGCTCGGTCAGCCCAAAGCAGCCGAGCAGCTCCATGCGCGCCATAGCAGGCAACCAACGCGCTTTCTGCTCTTCGCTGCCCAGCATCTCAATGCTGCCCATCGCCAAGCCACTGTGGACGCCGAAAAAAGTGCTGATGCTGGCGTCGCCACGCGCGAATTCCATCGCCATCACGCCCATCGCCACTTGCGAGATGCCACGGCAGCCATAGCCTTTGATGGTAGCGCCTGCCAAGTTCAGCGCCGCCAATTTCGGGATGAGCTCCATAGGGAATTCAGCGCGTTCCCAGTATGGATTGATGATCGGCTCAACTTCACGCGCCATGAAGTCGCGCACCAAATAGCGCACCTCGCGCTCTTCAGGCGTCAGCAGGTCGTCAAGGCGGTAAAAATCAACAGCGCTCAGCGTGATAGGCATCACGTCAGCCATATGCAGCAACCTCACTTCGAATAATCAAATTGACGTTTGATTAAAGCATATACGCAAAGCGCAATTTTGGCAAGATTTATGTGCCTGCCTTAAAAGCTGCGCTTATCTTTTGTCATCTCTCACAAGCGCAGCGCGCCTCAGCGCGACTTTTTGCGCAAAATTTCTCAAGGTGTCTTAAGCATGTTGTGCTATAACCTGTATAAGATTAGACAAGTATCCTTTGCAATCCCAGACGGAGTGCGCACACGCTCATGAAACGTTGGCTACGAACATTGTTGATCCTACTGCCCGTCGGCTGCCTTGCGCTGTGCGGCGTGACTATACTCGTGGTGTTGCCACAGCTGCGCGAAGCGCGCGCCGCCGATTCGCGCACGGCAAGCACTGCCGCCGTCGAGCGGCGCAGCCTTGACGACGTGCTGATCGCCTCTGGCACGCTGCGCCCTGAGCGCTTTGTGAATCTCGCTTTTGAAGTGAGCGGCACTGTGCGCGAGGTCAATTTCCGCGCAGGCGACTCGGTGCGCGCAGGCGACGTGCTGGCGACGCTCGATACTACACAGCTTGAACTGCAACTAGAGCAGGCGCGCCAAGCGCTGATCATCCAAGAGGCGAATTACGCCAATGTGACCAAGCCTGCCAGCGAACGCGAGATCGCGCAGGCGCGCGCTGCGCTGGCACAAGCAGAGGCGAATCTCGCCAGCGCGCAAGCCGCCTTCGATAACCAGCAGAACGTCATCACGCAGAGCTGTGCGAACGTGACGTCCGCTGAGGATAGCCTGAAGTTGGCGCAAGAAGCCTACAATCGTTACGTGGCTGAAGGCTATCAGTTTGATGTGGATTTCCGCCCTGATATGGACTCGCCTGCAGGCAAGGCGCTCAAGCAGGCGCGCGATCAGCGTGACGCGGTCCTAGCGAGCTGCAACGCGGCGCGCCGCGCGCAGAGCAGCGACGCAGCCGTGCGCGCCGCCGAGGCGCAAGTGGCGCAGGCGAAGGCAGCGCTCGATGCGCTCCTAGAAGGCGCGACCAAAGAGCAGCGCGACATCGCAGCCGCGCAATTGGCACAAGCCAAGCTGAACGTATCACAGGCTGAGCGCAACCTGAGCAAAGCGACGCTCACTGCGCCTGTAGACGGCATTTTGAGCGCGGTCAATGTTAGCGTTGGACAGACCGTCGGCGTCGGCGGACAACCTGCCTTCGTCTTGGCGGATACGAGCGCGCTCTATATCGAGATCGGCGTGGATGAAGCAGATATCGCACGCGTGCAAGTTGGGCAGCAAGCGCGCTTCACTCTGATCGGCGTGAGTACAGACGCGCCGCTCAAGGGCGTCGTCGAGCGCAAGAACACGGTCGGCGATGTAACGCAAGGCGTGGTCACCTATGGCGTGCGCATCAAAGTGACCGACCGCGTGCCGCAATTGCTGGGCATGACGGCGGACGTTGAGATCGTGATCGCCACGCGCAACAACGTGCTGACCGTGCCGACGCGCGCCATTCGCCGCGATCCAAACGGACGGCAATTCGTGCTGGTGCAGCGCACTGAAGGCGCGCCTATCGAGATCGAGGTGCAGAGCGGACTCTCAGTTGGCGAGCTGACCGAAGTGAGCGGCGAAGGCTTGCGTGAAGGACAAGTGGTGCTGATCGGCACGCCAACGCCGCGCAACAACGGCTTCTTCGGCGGCGGACGCTGAAGCATCTTTTGAGAATTTTGAGAAAGGCTGAGTCATGGATAAGACGACGAGCGCGCCAATCAAAACGACCGAGCGCCTGCCGACTAACGGCGCGCACGCCGACTCAGCCGCGCAGAGCGCCGTGATCATCGCGGCGCCGCGCCGCAAGCGCCGCTGGCTCAGCCTAGTTTTGACTGCCCTAGCAGGAATCAGCCTGTTCGTGTGCGGCGCGCTGATCGGCTACACGCAGGGTCCGCCATTGGCGACCTTGATCGCCTCAGGGCAGAGTTTTGTGCAAGTTGGCGCGGAATTTCAGGCGTGTTTCACAGCCGCCAGTAACGATAGCGGCGTGCGCAGTTTCTTCTCTGCTTTTGCGCGCAGCAACCGTCCAACGCGCACGCCAGGTCCAGCGCCGACGCTCGATCCGACCTTGCTGCACGTGGTGAAAGGCGAGCTGGTCGCGCTGACAGGACGCGACGTGACCGTGCAAACTGCCGCAGGCGCTCGCGAGCGTTTTCCGCTCGTGCCATTGGCGCAAATCGTCTCGCCTGCCGGCGTCAAACTGAGTCAGCAAGGCGTCATGGCAGGCGACTCGATCAACATTCTGGCGATTCGCCTGAGCGCGCTGGGCAGCTTCGGCGCGCTCATCGGCGCGGCAGGCGGACAAGGCACGCCGCAGCCTGCTCCAGAGAACGACTACGCCGCTTTCTGTGTCATCGTTGATGTGAATCCGAAGTGAGAGCAAGAGCGCATGGGCGAGATGACTAACGTTTATCCGACAACCAGTCCTGAGCCAGCGCGCAGCGACGCGCCGCTCATCGAAGCGACCAATCTTACCAAAGTCTATAAAATGGGCGAGACGGAAGTCCATGCCTTGCGCGGCGTCAGCCTGCGCGTGTGGAAAGGCGAGATGATCTCAGTCATCGGGCAGTCAGGTTCGGGCAAAAGCACGCTGCTCGCCATTCTAGGCGCTTTGGACGTGCCAACATCGGGCAGCTACAAGCTGGATGGACGCGAAGTGGCGTCCATGAACGACAATCAGCTGGCTGAGATACGCAATCAGCGCATCGGCTTCGTCTTTCAGAAATTCAATCTGCTGGCGCGCAACACGGCGCTGGCGAACGTCGCCTTGCCGCTCGCTTATGGCGGCGTGCCGCCGCGCGAGGCGAAACGCCGCGCCGCCGAGATGCTGACGCTGGTCGGCTTAGGCGACCGCCTCGATCATCTGCCTAATCAACTGAGCGGCGGACAGCAGCAGCGCGTCGCCATTGCGCGCGCGCTCGTCAATCAGCCGTCCATCATCCTCGCCGATGAGCCAACAGGCAACTTGGATTCTGCTACAGGCAAAGAGATTATGAACTTGTTCCGAACGCTGCATCGCGAGCGCGGCATCACGCTGATCATCGTCACGCACGATCCGAACATCGCCGCGCAATCCGAGCGCATCATCCGCTTGAAAGACGGTCTGATCGAATACGCAGCAGAGGTGCAGACGGCATGAATTTCTTCCGCAACTTCGGCATTGCGCTAGACGCGCTGCTCGCCAACAAACTGCGCTCTGGGCTGACCATGCTGGGCATCATCATTGGCGTCGGCTCAGTGGTGGCGCTGCTTTCCATCGGCAACGGCGTGCAGCAGAGCATCAACGGTCAGATCACCAGCATCGGCACGAATTTGGTGACCGTCGTGCCGGGACAAGTGCGCATCACTGCTGGTCCGCCGACCAATCAAGGCATTCGTGCGCCAACGCAGACCAAGCCGCTGACCGATGCCGACGCCAATGCCATTCGCGAGCGCGTGCCAAACTTGCTCGGCGTGGCGCCTGAGCTGACCTCGAACAACGTCACGGTCGCCTTTCAGCGCGAGAAGATTCTGGTCACGGCGCGCGGCGTCACAGCCGACTACAATCGCGTGCGCAACCTTGAGGTTGCACAAGGGCGCTGGTTCGATGGCGCTGACGACGAGCGCGCTTCGCGCGTCGCCATTCTCGGCTCGGATGCCGCTGACGCGCTCTTCGGCGGCTTGAATCCAATCGGACAGACCGTGCGGATCGGCAGCGCGCCTTTCACGGTGATCGGCGTAACCGTGCCTGTTGGCGCAGGCTTTGCCGGCAATCCTGATACGTCCGTCTTCGTGCCGCTGCAGACTGCCTATCGTACAATCTCGAATGCGCGCACGGCGTCGGGCGCGCGGCGCGTCAGCGTGATCTACATCTCAGCGCTGAGCAGCGACGATATTCCGCGCGTTGAGCGCGAGGTGACGCAGGTCATGCGTCAGCAGCACGCCATTCGCGAAGGCGCGGAAGATGATTTCACTGTGCTGACTCAGCAGCAGTTCCTGAACATCGCCGGCAGCATCACAGGCATTCTGACGCTCTTCTTGGGCGCGATCGCCGGCATCAGCCTGCTGGTAGGCGGCATCGGCATCATGAATATCATGCTGGTCTCGGTCACAGAGCGCACCAAAGAGATCGGCTTGCGCAAAGCGGTCGGCGCCAAGAAGCGGACGATTCTGATGCAATTTTTGGTCGAGACGGTCACGCTGAGCTTGATCGGCGGCACGTTCGGCATCCTGCTCGGCGTCGGCATTGCACTTTTGGTCGGCGCGAGCGGCATCATCGCCACGACGGTCACGCTTGAATCCATCCTGCTCGCTGTGACCTTCTCGCTGGCAGTCGGTCTTTTCTTCGGAATCTATCCCGCCAATCGCGCTGCCAGCCTGCAGCCGATTGAAGCGGTTCGCTACGAATGACACAGGAGACTCAAAGATGCACACAGGCTTTTTAGGACGCTTGGTCGCGCTCTGCACAATCTGCGCGCTTGCGCTCAGCGCGCTGAGCGCTGTGCCAACGCAAGCGCAGGAGCGCGAGACGCTGATCTTGGCACTCTTGAGCAGCGGCGCTGAGAGCGACGTCGTCAGCAGCCGTCACTTCGTGCAGGGCGCGCAGCTCGCGCTTGAGATTGTGAACGGCGGCGGCGGCGTGCGCGGACCGGCGCGCACTGCCGATAATGCCACACCGACGCCAAATGCGCGCCGCAATACCATTTACACCTTCAGCCTGCAGACGCGCAGCGCTGCCACACAAACTGAGATGCGCACAGCTTTACAAGCCTCTGTAGAAGCTAAGCCGGTGGCGCTGATCGGTCCACAAGTGGCGAGCCTGCT
>DAOTWB010000113.1:0-1582 GCA_034436235.1 Anaerolineae bacterium | reverse complement strand
GTAGAGTAAGGATCGAGGATATGGTCACGCTGCTCTTGATCGAGGACGATCACAACGCTGCTCGCATGGTTGCCAAAGTGCTGACGCCACACGGCTTCGAAGTTCACCACGCGCCGAACGGTCTGACAGGCTTGCGCCTTGCGCGTGAGGTCAATCCTGACATCATCTTGGTGGATATGGACTTGCCCGACTTGGAAGGCAAGGTGGTTGTCTCGCGTTTGCGCGGCTCGCCTGAGTCGGCGCGCCTGCCGATTGTCGCCTTCACAGCGGAGTGCAGCGCGCGCGCCAAGCGCTTAGCGCTCGCCTTTGGCTGCGATGCCTTCATCAGCAAGCCGCTCGATACACGCGCCTTCCCAGAGCAGCTCCGCGAAATCATCGCACGCAACAAAGAAGGAAAGGAACATGTCGGTCAAGCGTATCCTCTACGTTGAAGATAACTTCCAAAATCGGCGGCTTGTGCGCAAGATTCTGACGGCTGCCGGCTACGAAGTGATCGAGGCGGAAGACGGTTTAACAGGCATCGCTGCCGCCAAGCGCGAACTGCCCGATCTGATCTTGATGGATATCAACATGGCAGGCATGGACGGCATGGAAGCCACCGCAATCTTGAAGAACTCCGATCTGCGGCATATTCCAATCATCGCGCTGACCGCCGCCGCAATGAAAGGCGACCGCGAACGCATCATGGCATCCGGCTGCGATGAATACATGCACAAGCCGATCAATCGCACCGAGCTGCTTCAGACAATTGCGCGCTTCATCGGCTGATTTTTCTGGCACTGATCGCGGCAAGCTCACTGCGCAGTGAGCTTGCCGTTTTTTTGCCGATGCGTTTTTGCGTTTCAGCGCCGCCCGTCGCGCTCGCGCAGATATTTCTCGCGGTTGGCGCCGCGCGCGATCTTGCCGCTGCTCGTCTTGTGCAGCCACTTGGCGTCCACAATGTATACGTCGCTCAAGGTGACTTCGGTCTGTTGTGCCACGCGCATTCGCACTTGGCGCGCGATCTCGAAGCGTTCGTTTTCGTCGTCCGTCTCCACCTCGCAGACCATGACGATGGATTCCGTACCAAGCCGCTCATCTTCAACGCCAAAGGCGACCGTTCGACCTGCCTTGACGCCTTTGACTTCATCCGCGATCGCTTCAAGGTCTTGCGGATAGATGTTCTTGCCGCCGACGATGATCAGGTCTTTTTTGCGCCCTGTGATGTAGAGTTCGCCATTCGCGATGTAGCCGTAATCGCCTGTCAGATACCAGCCGTTGAAGAGCGCCTGCTCGGTCAGGTCAGGGCGGCGATAGTAACCGCTCAACATGCTATCGCTGCGCACAGCCACTTCGCCAATGTGCCGCTCAGGCAACGGCTGACGCGCTTCATCCACAATTTGCACTTCGCAGTTCGGAATTGGCATGCCGCACGAGAGCATCTCGACGGCAAGCTCACCTTCGTCGGCAGGACGCGCGATGTGCTGCGCGCTGAGCGCTTCGCGGCTGATCAGATCGATGGTCGGCAGGCTATCAATGCCGCCTTGCGTCACGGCGAAGGTATTTTCCGCCATCGCGTAGCAGGTCGCCAGCATCTCAGGAC
>DAOTWB010000112.1:0-5567 GCA_034436235.1 Anaerolineae bacterium | reverse complement strand
TGACTTCAAATTGGCAAGTGCTTGTGGTCAGGTGTGCGATTGTGCGATCATGTCGAGGTGATTTTTGCGGTACAACACCGTGATCGCACTCGGCTGGGCGGCGCGCCATGCCTTCGGAAGGCGTGGCGTGTTATAATTGACTGCCATGCCTTATCACATCTGCTCGCCGCACGCTGCGCGCTGGGATGCTTTCGTGCGCGCACATCCTGATGGTCACGCGCTGCAGCTCTCGGCGTGGGGCGCGCATCAAAGTCGCTTCGGCTGGCAGCCGTTGCGCATCGCGGTCGCCGATGAGTCGGGCGCTTTGGCGGCGGGCGCACAAGTGTTGGTGCGTCGCCTGCCGCTAGGCATGGGCAAGCGCGCTTACGCGCCGGCAGCGCCGCTCTTCAGCGCGGACGAGGCGGCGAATGCGCTGCTGTGGCAAGCGTTGCGGCGCTGTGGCGCGGCTTTTGTGAAATTCGAGCCGTGCAATTGGTATCGTCCGCGTCCTGATCTGCCTGAGCGCTTGCTCAGGGCAGGGCTGCGCCGTTCGCCAGAGACGGTACAAGTGGTGCGCACGCTGATCGTGGATTTGCGCGGCAGCGAGGAAGATATCCTAAGGCGCATGAATCAGTCCACGCGCTATAAGTGCCGCTTGGGCGCGAAGAAGGCGGTCGCGGTGCGGCAGGGCGACGCGCAAGACGCGCTGCGCTTCGGCGCGCTGATGCAAGTGACGGCGCAGCGCGATGGCTTCTATGCGCGTCCGCCAGAGTACTATCAGAGCGCGTATCAGGCGTTCGCGCCGAGCGGCGAGGTAGCGCTGCTGATCGCTTCGCACGCAGGGCAAGATTTGGCGGGCGCGATGATCTTCCGCTGCGGCGAGAATGCGTACTATCTATACGGCGCGTCATCGGATGTTGAGCGCAATCGAATGCCGACGTACATCCTGCAATGGGAAGCGATGCGCTGGGCGAAGGCGCAGGGCGCGCTGCGCTACGATTTGTGGGGCATTCCTGACGCCGATCTGGAGACGCTGGAAGCGGAATTCGAGCGGCGCGATGACGGCTTGTGGCGAGTCTATAAATTCAAGCGCGGCTTCGGTGGCGAGGTGCGGCGCAGCGTTGGCGCGTGGGATTTGGTGAACAATCGCTTGATCTACGCAGTGTATCAGTGGTACGTGCGGCGACGGAGCAAACGTTGAGGCGGGAATACGCGCTTGAGCGCTTTGAAGGCGCGGATGCGGAGTGGGACGCGACAATTCGCGACTTGCCGTGCGCGCATCCGTTGCAGACTGCGGCGTGGGGCGATTTCAAGCGGCGCAGGGCGGGCTGGCAGCCTGAGAAATTGGTGTGGCGCACGGCGCAGGGATCGGTTTGCGCGGCGGCAATGGTGCTTATGCGGCAGGTGGGCGTGCTGCGCATATTGTACGCGCCAAAGGCGCCGCTGCTGGATTACACGAATCATGCCTTGCTAGAGCAAGTGCTGAGCGATTTAGAAAATCTGGCGCGGCGGCGGCGCGCTGTGCAGCTGAAGATCGATCCTGACGTGGTGCAGCACACAGGCGAGCCTGAGACAGAGGCGTGGCACGACGATCCGAATGGCGCGGCAGTCGTGGAGCTGTTGCGCAGGCGCGGCTGGCGCTTCTCAACGGAGCAGGTGCAGTTCAAAAATACAGTCCTAATTGATTTGACGCAATCTGAAGAGTCACTGTTAGCGGCGATGACGCAGAGCAAGCGGCGCAAAGTGCGCTATGGCGCGCGGCATGGCGTGCAGGTGCGCACAGCGACGCACGACGATCTGCCTGCGATGGTCGCGTTATATCTGGAGACGGGCAGACGCAATCATTTTCTAACGCGACCTGCTGAATATTACCTTGACGAGTGGCGTAGCTTGCGCGAGGCAGGTCTGTCGCGCGCGCTGATCGCCGAGGTGAACGGTCAGATGGCGGCGCACGTGGTCTTGCTCGCTTTTGGGAAGAAGTGTCTGTATTTCAATGGTGCGTCTACATCGGATAACGAGTTGCGCAAGCTGATGCCTGCCGACGCGCTGCAGTGGGAAGCGATGCGCTGGGCAAAAGCGCACGGCTTCGCGGTCTACGATCTGTGGGGCGCGCCGACGCAGTTCGACGAGTCCGATCCGCTCTGGAACGTGTGGCTTTTCAAGCGCGATTACGGCGGCACGCTGACCTGGCACATCGGCGCGTGGGATTTTGCGCCAAATGCGCTGCTCTACGAGCTTTATATGCGCGGAATGCCGCGTCTGCGCGCTTGGCTGCGCCGAAAGCGTTCAGCGCAGCCGTGAGTGCGTAGGCTCAGCGCGGCGCGATAACTTCCAAGCCGTCCATATACGGACGCAAGATGGGCGGCACGATCACGCTGCCATCCGCTTGCTGAAAGTTCTCAAGAATAGCGATGATCACGCGCGGCATCGCCAGACCTGAGCCGTTCAGCGTGTGGACGTACTCAACTTTGCCGCCTGTCTCAGGACGGTAGCGAATCATAGCGCGGCGCGCCTGAAATGCCTCAGCATTCGAGATGGAAGAGACTTCTAGCCATTCATCGCAGCCGGCGGCATACATCTCGATATCGTAGGTCTTCGCCATGCCAAAGCCGAGATCGCCTGTGCAGAGCGTCACGACGCGATAAGGAATTTCCAGCAGCGCGCACAGCCGCTCAACGTCTGCGCGCATGGCTTCATGTTCGTCGTAACTGCGCTCAGGCGTCGTGAACTTATAAAGCTCAACCTTTTGGAATTGATGGACGCGCTTGATGCCGCGCACATCGCGACCTGCGCTGGTCGCTTCGCGGCGCCAGCACGGCGTATTCGCCACATAGCGCAGCGGCAAGTCTTCAGCGTTCAGAATCTCATCGCGATGCAAGTTCGTGATCGCCACTTCAGCCGTCGGCAGCAGATAGAGCGCTGCGTCAGGATCGGCGTAAATTTCGTTGCGGAACTTGGGAAACTGTCCTGCGCCGTAGAGCATCTCTTCTTTGACGATGAACGGCAGGTAAAGCTCTGTGTAGCCGCTCGCCGCGTGCTGATCGAGGCAGAAGTTGATCAAGGCGCGCTGCAAACGTGCGCCCATGCCTTTCAGCACGTAGAAGCGCGAGCCGCTCAGCTTGACGCCGCGCTCGAAGTCAATCACGTCGAGCGCAGGTCCGATTTCCCAGTGCGGCTTAGGCGTGAAATTGAACGTGCGCGGCGCGCCGATTGGCTCGCCGATTGTGTTCGCTTCGCTGCTGGCGCCAAGCGGCACGGACTCATGCGGCAAATTCGGCAGCCATAGCATATGGTCGCGCATCTCCGCTTCAATTGACTCGGCTTGCTTGGTGAGCGCCTCGACCTTATCGCCAACGCTGCGCAAAGCATTTGTGAGCGCGCTCAGGTCAGGTTGCGCGTCAGGATCGGGCGGCTCGGCAGGTGGATCAGTGAGCAGCGCGATGGCGCGCGTGAAATCTTCGGTCTCAATGGCGCGGACGGCTTCTTGGATCGCGTAGGCTTGCGCGGCAAGGCTCAGTGTGCGATTGCTCTTCATGCGTCCGAGCGCCTTGTTCAGCTTATTGCGCTCAGCCTGCAAGGTCTCACTTTGCACCAGCAAGGCGCGGCGGCGCTGATCGAGCGCCAAGATTTCGTCCACGCGCGCGGCGAGCGTCTCGTCATGGCGCGTGGCAAGGCGCGCTTTGACCAATTCAGGCTGTTCACGGATCAAGTTGATATCGAGCATAGTCTCTCCTGCGTGTTGTGTATGCGAAAAGTCCCTCGCGCCGCAATGCGTATCGGACGCATCAGGGCGAGAGGGACTCGCGGTGCCACCTGACTTCGCAGCGCAAGGCTGCAATCTCATTGCGCGCTGTAACGTGCGCACACGGACTGCCTTAACAGCGCCTGAGCGCCTTTTCGGCAGCCGACCTATCAGCGGTGGACTTGGGCAGCGGCGCTCACTGCCTCGCAGCGCACGGCAGCTCTCTGAAGAGCGCAAGCAGCCTACTAAGCCGCGTCAGAGTCATTGAGAAGCTCAGTTGGTTGAGAGTGTACGCCTGACCTATGTGCTTTGTCAAGCCTTGAGCGCAGCGCATTGTGCTCCGCGCGCTGACACAGCTGCGCTTGACAGCGTTAAAATGCGTTATAATTGCGGCAAGGCTCAGCCATTTGTAGGAAAAGTGCGCCATGCCTGAGAGTCGCGATGCTCAACTTAATCCGCCCGACGCACGTCCGCGCGCGCTGTTCCACGCGCCCGCCAAGCCCGAGCGCTACGTCAATCGTCCTGAGATTTTCAATCGAGCCAAGCGGCTTTTGCTGCGCGACGGCGGCGACCGCGATAATACCGTCGCGCTGATCACAGCTTTCAAAGGCGGCAGCGGCTTCGGCAAGACCACGCTCGCCATCGCGCTCTGCCACGACCCTGACGTGCGCCGACATTTCAACGACCGCGTGCTGTTCATCGGATTAGGTCAGCAGCCTAACCTGCTGGCGTTGCTGAGCGACCAATTCAAGTTGATCAGCGGCGAGCGCGAGATTTTCAGCGACCTGAGCAGCGCCGCCAGCTACTTCCGCCGCTTGCTGAGCGGCGAGCCGATCTTGATCGTGCTGGACGACGTCTGGGATAAAGCGCACGCTGAGCCATTCCTCGGCGTTGAGCGCGCCAAATATTTGATCACCTCGCGCGATCTGCAGGTCTTGTTGGCGCTGAACGCGCGCGGCGAGAACGCTATTGAAGTCAACCAGATGACGCCTGAGGAAGCGACCGATCTGCTGATCTCAGGCTTGACGCCTGAGCAACGCCCTGCCGACCTGACGCCGTTCACAGCGTATGCGAACGAGCTAGGTCGCTGGGCGCTTTTAGTGCAGTTGGCGAGCGGTCAGATCGCCTCGTTTGTTGAGTATGAGCGCATGGACGCCCTTGAAGCGCTGAATGAAGTGCGCAGGCAAGGCTTCAAGCTGCTCGATCCTCAGGACGAGACCGAGCGCGATAGAGCAGTCAGCGCCAGCCTTGAGCTGAGCTTGGCGCGGCTGGGCAATTGGAGAGCGTGCTTTGAAGCGTTGGCGATCTTCCCTGAAGATGTGGAAGTGCCGCTTGACGCTATGATGCACCTATGGCGCTCACAAGGGCTTGTGCAGGAAGAGGAAGAGGCGAGACGAGCGCTGCGCGCCATGCATCGCTTCTCGCTCTTCGCCGATTATCAGCTGAATCGGCAGCGCAGCTTTGCGCGGCTGCACGGCATCATCCGCCAATTCTTGCGATACAAGCAGGGCAATGAGTTGCCGGCGCTGCACAAGAAGTTTTTGGACACTTACAGAGTGGAGACTTGGGCGGATTTGCCGTCCGACGAGCCGTATTTATGGGATCATCTCGCCTATCACCTTGCGGAGCGCAATGGAAACGCCGCGCCGTCGCTTGAGCGAGTGGCGCAGCTGCGCACTGCTGCCGCTGAACATCGCGCGCAGGGCATAGAAGCGCTGCGCAAAAATGAGCGCGAACGCGCCGACCAGCACCTTGAAGCGGCACGGCGCGCATTTCATGAAGCAGTGGCGCTCAGCCCACAAAATGCGCTGCTGTGGATGGATTGGGCGCACACCGAAAAGAAGCT
>DAOTWB010000111.1:0-2478 GCA_034436235.1 Anaerolineae bacterium | reverse complement strand
TTATCAGCTTGGGTAAGACCAAGCGATGGCTGTTTTGCGGCTCAAAAAGATAGCTCGGCTGCAAGATGCCCTCAGCGGTCGCAATGGCGATGGGCGCAGTGATTGCGTATTCGTCGAAATAAGGCACGTTCACGCCCTGCGTGGCGATGAAAAGCGCCATGAGCGCGATGGGCAAGATTGCGCTCGCTTGGAGCACCTGCTTGAGCCTGACAGATTTACACTGCGCCATGTTGTTTTTTCAGTTATCGCCTACAATGCTCAAGCGCGGTCGCCACAGCCAGACGCGCTGATCAGCCGCATCCGATGCATCGCGTGCATCGCGCGTCACTTCGTAGACCAGCAGCACTGCCTGACCGCGCCATTCGCTCAGCTCAGCAGCGATCGGCGCGCTTGCCGCGCCGATCGCGCTCGAAGCCACAGGGATGATCGCGCGTCCGATGCGCACAGAGACAGATAATTTCATAGGCTGTGCAGCGTCGGTCACGGCGTCCGCTTCGAAGAACACGCGCGGCTCATCGGGCAGTTGGACGTACTGCTCAACCATGCTCGGCACAGATAGCCTAAGCGCAGTTTGCGCTGCACCATCTCGCATTTCTCTCACAAAAGCAGGCGCTGCGCCAAGTGCGCCGTTCAGGTATTGGAGTGGCGCGCGCGTCAGATCGGACGCAGGGTCGCGTCCAGCGTACCAATCGCTGAACGCCGTCAAGCGGTGCTTGGCGAGGTCTCGTATGTCTGTCATGCGCCATTCCGGCGGATAAAAACGATTCAAACACGGCGCATCGGGCGCGCCTAAGTAGTTGAGCATGCATTGTCGGTGTCGTTCAGTCAATATCAAAGGATAGTAAAGGCTGCCTGCATACCACGAGATGCCGTTAACAAACACAAAGATAGAGATTAAACCTGCAAAGATAGCTCGGTTGCGCTTCAGGAGTGAAGGCTGATGCATCTGCCAAGCCTGCCAGATTGCCACAGCGGATACCATCAACACTGCCAGCCAGAACCAATTGGCGGCAGTGACATAGCGCGCGGAGAGCGGCTGCCCATTGTATTCATAATACATGATATCCGCGCGTCCTGCTGCCGAGATGACGGCGTTGCTCAGCGCCATCAGTAGCAAGGCGATCGGCAGCGCAAAAATTGAGAGTGGCATCTTCTGGCGCAGCAAAAAGCGCGTGTTGAAGACCAAAACGGCGACGCCGACGCCGAAGCACAGGATGCTGACAGGATAAATGCCAGCTGCTTCTATGACCAAAGGCGATCCAAGAAACGCCAAGATGTAGAGCAGATAGAAATGCAGCGGGACAGCAGGATTCTCAACACCAGAGAAGCTCACGCCGAAGTTGTAGTTCAGAAAGAAGATGCCGATGACAGCGCTCGTGATCACAAGCCATAAAACGAGGTGGCGCTGCCGATAGCCGCGCAGCCATAGCGCAGGCAGCAGCGCAAACCAGAGCGGAAGGCTGCCCGCGTTGCTGAATGTTGCACCGATGGCACAAAAAGCGAGGTAGAGCAGCGCGCGCAAACTCACTGCCATGCGGACGAGTATGTAGAGCGCCGCAAAGGTGAAAAATTGTCCCCAGTACAGACCGATGTAAAGCGCAAAATTAGGGCGCTGCCGTATGGCGAACAGGGCGAGCGCAAAGGGCAAGATCAACCATGCAGCTGTTGGCGGATGAACTTGCCGCCATGCCGCGCACAGGAGCGCGAAACTCGCCAAGATCAGCGTGAAGTTCACCCACATCTCAGCGCGCAAATCCCAGCCTGTCAGGAGCGTGTTCAGAGCAGTCGTCAGCTTGGTGAAGACCAAGCGATGGTTGCTCTCCTGTTGAAAAAAGTAGCTCGGCTGCAACGCGCCCTCAGCAGTCGCGACGGCGATGGGCGCAGTGATTGCGTATTCGTCCAGGTAAGGTATATTTATGCCTTGCACAGCGATGAAGAGCGCCATGAGCGCGATAGGCAAGATGGCGCTCGCTTGAAGCACCTGTTTGAGCGTGAAAGATTTGTGCCGCACAGTTAGTGATCTCTGATGCTACTTCGCTCAGCCTGTTGTGCCAAGACCGTTGGCGATGGCGTTGACCGTCAAGAGCAGTTGTGTGAGCAGCGCCTCTGAGCGATCGGCGCGCCATGCACGCAGCAGCTTGATCTGCTCAGCGTGCAGCTGCGCCAACAGCGGCTGCCGCAGCGCGATCTCCTGCGCTACGTTCGGTCGCTTCTCGCTCAGCGGACCGCCGTAGATCGCTTCCAGCACATGGCGCGTGCGCCTCAGCTCAGCCGTGATGAGCGCCATCAGCCGCTCGCGCAAGGCTGCATCTACCACAAGATCGGCGTATTGCGCCATCACGGTCGGCTCGGTCAGCATGACGTTGGTCGCCGCGCTGCTCAGGATGTTGTGCAAAACTGCCCAATCGAAGGCGTGGCTGCGCACTGCCTCAAAATCGTGCGGCGACTCGGCTTGCAGCGCGCTGAGCGCCATGCCGA
>DAOTWB010000110.1:0-3523 GCA_034436235.1 Anaerolineae bacterium | reverse complement strand
CTCGCCCGTGCGCGCTGCCGTGTATGGCGCGTTGTGCAGCGCGCTCAGCAGCCAAGCGTAGCCCATTGCGGAAGCGATCGCATCCATATCAGGATTGCGATGTCCGATGACCAAAGTTGACTCTTTTTCAGTCATAGCGTCCTGTTTCGCGGATTGAACGATCACATTATAGCACTCGCTCGGAGCGCTTTGAAGTGCGCGCTCAGCGCCGATTCGCGAAAAATTGACACAGCAGCGCGTCGCATGCTACACTCATCCGCTGAAGTTGTGCCTTATGCGCCTCGATGGACTAGAAGGCATGGTAAATGTGACAACGAGCCGTCAGCGCACCATTCAGCTGACCTTGCTCGGCATTATTTTGGCGACCATTCCGTGCTATTGCGTCGGTTTTTTGCTTTTGGCGATCCGCCCGTCGCCGCCGCGCAACATCGCGCCGACCGAGACGCCGACGCCTTTCCAACTGTTCACAGAGACGCCCAATCCGTTTGTGACGCCTAGCATCACGCCGATCAGTCCGCTGCTCTCGCCGACCAGCCCTATCTTCATCCAGCCAACGCCAACGCAATTTTTCTTCTTCTCGCCAACGCCGATCTTCTTCCCAACTGCCACGCCATTCTTTTTCCCGACGGCGACGCCGTTTGTCTTCCCAACTGCCACGCCGATCATCATTGTGCCGCCGACGGCGACGCCCGTCTTGCCGACCTCGACGCCGCAGCCGCCAACTTCGACGCCCGTGCCGCCGACTGAGACGCCTATCCCGTTCCCGACGATTGAGCCGCCGACTGAGACGCCGATTCCGTTCCCAACCGCGGCTTTCGACACACCAACACCTGATTCACTCTGAGAATTGCGAGGAATTTTGATAAAGACTGTGGACATCAAAGCGCATTTGAAAACATTGAGCGAACTGCACGCGCCTTCAGGCTACGAGACTGCCGCGCGCGAGGCAATTCTTGCTGCGTGGCAGCCGCTGACCGACGCGCAAGAGACCAGCCGCATGGGCAGCTTGATCGCCTATAAATATGGCAGTGGTGCGCAGCCGCGCCGCAAGATCATGCTCTGTGCGCACATGGACGAGATCGGCATGATTGTCAGCCATATGGAAGGCGCGTTCCTGCGCGTAGGCGAGCTAGGCGGCATTGATAGCCGCGCCATCGTCGGCAAGCCTGTCCTGGTGCATACGCGCGATGGCGCGCTGCAAGGCGTGGTCGGCGTGCGCGCGCCGAGCATGTTGAGCAGTAGCGAGCGCAGGCGCTATCCGAGCCTTGAAGAGATACATATCGATCTCGGCTTGTCTGCCGAAGAAGTGGCGCGGCGCGTGCGCGTTGGCGATATCATCACGATGGATTTGCCGCTGCTCGATTTGCAAGATCGTCGTGTAGCGGGCAAGGCGATGGACGACCGCGCTTGCGTCGCCGTCGTGACAGCTTGTCTGGACGCATTACAGCGCTTGAAGCACACCTGGGATGTGCTGGCGGTCGCCAGCGTGCAAGAAGAGGTCGGTTTGCACGGCGCGCGCGCAGAGGCGTATCGCTTGAATCCTGATATCGCCATCGCGCTAGACGTGACCTTTGCGCCACAGCCGAACGTGCCGAGTCCGACTTTTGAGCTGGGCAGCGGCGTGCCGTTGGCGCTCGGCGCGAACTTTCATCCTGCGCTCTTTGAGGCGATCAAAAAGACGGCTGAGCGGCTTGAGATGACGCTGCCGATTGAGCCAGTGCCAATGGCGAGCGGCACGGACGCTTGGGCGATTCAAATCAGTCGCGATGGCATTCCAACTGCCTTGCTGGGCATTCCAACGCGCAACATGCACACGACGGTCGAGACGGTTGACCTGCGCGACATCGAGCGCGGCGGACGCTTGCTTGCCGAATTCATCGCCGCGCTTGACGATCAGTTCCTGACCGAAATTGTGTGGGATGCGCCTGAGCGGACGGAGAAAAAAGATGGCTGAGCTGCTGAGCTTACGCGAGACGTTGAAAAAACTTTCAGAGGCGATTGGCGTCTCAGGCGAGGAGCGCCAAGTGCGCCAAGCCCTGCTTGAGCTGACCAAAGATCGGCTGGAAGACGTGGTTATTGACACGATGGGCAATCTGACGGCGCGCTTGAAAGGCGGTCAGGCGAATGCCTTGCGCGTGATGCTGAGCGCGCCGATGGACGAGATCGGTCTGATGGTCTCAGGCAGCGAGAATTTTCTGAGCGTCTTGCCTGTGGGACGCTTGGACATGCGCTACGTGGCAGCGGCGCGCGTGTTGATCGGCGCGCAGAAGCTGAACGGCGTGGTGTTGTTCGCGCCAATTCACAAGACGTACGGTCAGGATGAGCTGCCTGAGCCGAAATCAATCCTGATTGATACCGGTGGTAAAAACAGCGCGAAAGTTGGCGAGCGCGTCGCTTTCGTCGGCAACTACGCTGAGCTGAGCGCGGATGTGGTGCGCGGCAAAGCCTTTCAATCGCGCGCGGCGTGCGCTGTGCTGGTCAGGCTAATCGAGATGCTGGCACAAGCGCCGCTGCCGCTCGATGTTTATGTGGCGTTCACAGCGCAGGCGCGCATCTACGGACGCGGCGCGACGGTCGCCGCCAATCGGCTGAAGCCGCAGATCGCTTTCCTGCTCGATGGCGCCGAATGCGACGATCTGCCGCGTCCTGAAGGCGATACACAGCTGCCAACAGTGCGCTTGGGCGGCGGCACGGTCTTGCGCGCCGCTGAAGAGATGGGCATCCCTGATCAGCGCCTGTTGACCTATGTGCGCAACATCGCAGAGTCTCAGGGACTGCCTTATCAAATTGACATCAGCGAAGCCTATGGCACAGAGAACGCCAATATCAGCCAGACGCAGACAGGCGTGCCGAGCGTCTCGCTGAGCGTGCCTGTGCGCTACATGAGCAGTCCGAACGGCTTGGTCTCATTGGCTGATCTTGAACATACGCAGCGTCTGCTGCACGCAGCCTTGACTGCACTGACGCCTAAACTACTGGAGAATTGACTTATGGCGGATAAAGCGCTCATTCAGGCTTTGGTGGAAGCGTGGGGACCTTCAGGTCATGAGTACATGGTGCGCGCGCTGATCGAGAGTCACGTCCGCGAGCTGGCGGATGAACTGCGCGTGGATAACGCGGGCAATTTGATCTGCCGCATGGGCAGCGGCGGCAAGAAGATCATGATCGCAGCGCACATGGATGAGATCGGTCTGGTCATCAGCGCGCTGGATAAGCCGGGCTTCGCGCGCTTCACGATGACGGGCGGCTTGATCTTGCTCTCGCTGATCGGCAATCGCGTCCGCTTTGCCGATGGCACAATTGGCACGATTGGCGTGGAAGGCACTGCGCTCATTCCGACCGAGATGCCGACAATCCAACAGCTATTCATAGATTTCAGCACGAACGGCGAGAACGGCGGCACAGTGCGCGTCGGCGATCACGCGGCGCTCACGCGCGAGTTCGCCGTGCGCGGCGACCGTCTGATCGCCAAGAGCATGGACGATCGGATCGGCTGCGCAGTGGCTATCGAGGCGATGCGCGC
>DAOTWB010000109.1:0-3347 GCA_034436235.1 Anaerolineae bacterium | reverse complement strand
GGCAAGGTGAAGCTGCCATCGCGCATGAGCGGCAACATGCCGCGCGGAAACTGCGTCACAGCGCGATAGTCGAGGATCATATCCACAAGGCTTGGCACGCCTGCTGCCAACGCCCAGACTTCTTCGGCGCCTTGCTCAAGGTCTTCGAGCGTGAGCGGATCCATCAAACAGTACAGAATGATCTGCTCAGGCTCGTACCAAGTAATGCGCACCGCCATAGGACACCGCCATACGCCTCAATATTGAAAAACCTGCATAAAATCATCGAGCGTGCGCTGCGATGTGGCGATGATATCGAAGAACCAGCGGTCGCGATTGTAGGCTAGGCGCGCGCGCTCAGCATCGCCGTAAGTGTAGAATGAGAAGCCGAGCCGCGCCGTTTCGATCAAGCTGCGCGCGCCGCGCTGCAAGTCGCTCTCCTGAACGCGCATCACGCTCGCCTGCGCCGCTGCTAACGAGATCGCCTGCGCACCTTCCACTGAGATTCGCTCCGCGCCGCGCTCGTAGACCGCCCTGAATTTTTGGAGGTCGCCCTGCAAGCTGACGCGCGTGAAATTGCCGAGCGTCGGCGGCAACAGATCGCCTACGAAGCCAACTGTCGGGCTGCGCCGCGCCGCGATATCGTACGGACCGAAGTCGCGCACAGGCTGCCTGAGACGCAAGACCAAGTTGCCTGTCACGACCAGCAGACCGATCAAAACTGCCACCACGATCAACGATGAGACGACGGCGAAGATCATCAGCGTTGTGGCGCGGCGCGCTTCTTCTTGCGGCGAGCGCATCATCCGAGAGCCTTTCTGTGCAGCGGACGCATAGCTCGATTATAGCGCGTTAAGCGGTCGGCGTGCCTAGCAGAGCGCGTTGCAGGCGCTCGCGCAGCTCAGGCACGCTCAGAAGCGCCAAGATATCAGTCAGGTGTGCGCCGCCGCCCTTGCCGGTCAGCGCCGCGCGGATCGGCAGCAGCACTTGCTTGCCGCTCAGGCTGTGCAGCTGCTTCAGCTGATCGCGCACGCTTTTCAGCAGTTGTTCGGCTTCGGTGTGCGTCAGATGCTGCGCGTCGGGCAGCGCTGCGCTCAGGGCGCTCAGCGCTAGAGTCGCCGTCTCGCTCTGCAGCGCCGTCAGCGCCTCAGAGCTGAACGTGCGCGGCGCTTCGAAGGCGAAGCGCGCCGCTTCGACCGCGTCGCCGAGCGTGACCAACTCATCGCGAATGGCGGCGCTGAGCGCTTCACACCACGCTGAATCTGCCAATTGCGCCGCCTCAGGATACGCGGCGCGCAAATACGGCGCGATCAGCGCGCTCAGCTCAGCGTTCGAGAGCCGCTTGAGATGCTGCTGATTGAACCAATTCAGCCGATCCACATCGAAGACGGCAGGGCTGGTGCTGAGCCGATCCAGCGTGAAGCGCGCCACGATCTCTTCAGGCGTCATGATCTCTTCCGTGCTGCCCGGATGCCAGCCGAGGAAGGCGAGGAAATTGAAGACAGCCTGCGGCAAATAGCCGCGCTGCCGCAAGGTCGCCACGCGCAGCAGCTCGGCGTACTCGGCGTACTCAGCTGTCTGCTGTGCGTCGCCGCGCTTTTTGATCTTGCGGCGCTCGTGATCGGTCACCAGCGGCAGGTGGACGAAGTGCGGCGGCTGCCAACCGAGCGCGGCGTACAAATTGACGTGGATCGGCGTGGACGGCAGCCATTCATCGGCGCGAATGACGTGCGTGACGCGCATGTCGTGGTCATCCACAACGGACGCTAGGTGATAGGTTGGATAGCCATCGGACTTCAAGATGATCGGATCGCCATGATCGGCGTTTGGGAAGCGAATCGTGCCGCGCAGCAGGTCGTGAACGGCTGTCTCGCCTTGCTCAGGCATGGCAAAGCGCACGACGCAATGCTCAGCCGCGCCGAGCGCGCGCGCGCGGCAGTGATTGTCGTAGCGCGGCTTCTGACCGCGCGCCTGTTGCGTGCGCCGCACGATCTCAAGGCGCTCAGGCGAGCAATCACAATAGTAGGCGCGTCCTGCCGCGATCAGCTGCATCACGACCTCGTGATAGCGCGCCAAATTGTGCGATTGCACGTAGCGCGCGCCGTTCGGCGAGTCCGGTCCTTCGTCCCACAGCAAGCCGAGCCAGCGCAAGGCGTCCATCAGCTCTTCCTGAGCGCCTGCCACAAGGCGCTCGCGGTCGGTATCTTCAATGCGCAGGATGAACTGTCCGCCAGTGTGGCGCGCCCATAGCCATGCGAAGAGCGCCGTGCGCAGGTTGCCCAGATGCGTGCGACCAGTCGGGCTGGGCGCGTAGCGCGTGCGCGCAGGAGTCAGGTCACTTTGGCTCATCACTTCCTCGATGTATCGTCAAGGCGAGCGAAGTACATCTTGCCCGCCGAGGTCTGGATCATGCGGACGATCACCACGTCCACTTTGCGGTCAATGTGACGGCGTCCATCTTCTACCACGACCATCGTGCCGTCGTCAAGGTAGCCGACGCCTTGTCCAGGCTCGCGTCCTTCGGCGATCACCTGCAAGGTGATCACCTCATTGGGCAGGATGACCGCCTTGACTGCATTGGCGAGGTCGTTGATGTTCAGCACTTCCACGCCTTGCAGGCTCGCCGTGCGCTTGAGCGTGTAATCAGTGGTCAGTAAGAAGGCGTTCATCTGCTTGGCGAGCGCCACCAGCTTGTGATCGACCTCGCGGACGTTCTCCACGTCCAGATCGAGCATCCGCACTGGCGCTTTGCTCTCGCGCTGCATCTCTTCAAGGATTTCCAAGCCGCGCCGTCCGCGATTGCGGCGCAGCGTGTTGCTATCATCGGCGATGTGCTGAATTTCGCGCAGGATAAAGCTCGGCACGATCAGCTCACCTTGAATGAAGCCTGTCTTGCTGATGTCGAGGATGCGTCCATCAATGATCGCGCTGCTATCCACGAGGATTCGAGTGCCGCCTGCGTAGGCGTTCTGCGGCGCGCTCTCAACGCTTGGCTCGGCAGGGCGCAGCAGGCGCGGCGCGATTCGAATCAAGTCTTGTGCGCGCAAGGCGAAGACGGTCACGCTCAGATAGCCGAAGACGAGCATCAAGATGACGGGCAGCCATTGATTGAGCGGCTGTGGCAGCAGGCTGAGCGGCACTGAGGCGAGCGCGGCGATCGCCAAGCCGAGCAACAAGCCGACAATGGCGGTGACCAGCGTCTCAGCAGGCGTCTCAGTGATGACGGCGCGCGCGATGCGCGCAGGGCGCGTGGTGAAATACGGCGTCAGGATCAGCCCGGTGAGCGCGCCGACCAAGCCGAAGAGCAAGATGGTCGCTTCGCGGGTGAGCGGCGGCACAACCAGTTCAGCGCCGAAGCGCGCGCCGAC
>DAOTWB010000108.1:0-5395 GCA_034436235.1 Anaerolineae bacterium | reverse complement strand
TCAAGGTCTTGTGGATAGATGTTCTTGCCGCCGACGATGATCAGGTCTTTTTTGCGCCCTGTGATGTACAGTTCGCCATTCGCGATGTAGCCGTAATCGCCTGTCAGATACCAGCCATTGAAGAGCGCCTGCTCAGTCAGATCAGGACGGCGATAGTAGCCGCTCAACATGCTATCGCTGCGCACAGCCACCTCGCCAATGTGCCGCTCAGGCAGCGGCTGACGCGCCTCATCCACAATTCGCACTTCGCAGTTCGGAATTGGCACGCCGCACGAGAGCATCTCGATAGCAAGCTCGCCTTCGACGGCAGGACGCGCAATGTGTTGTGCGCTGAGCGCTTCACGGCTGATCAGATCGATGGTCGGCAGGCTATCAATGCCGCCTTGCGTCACGGCGAAGGTATTTTCCGCCATCGCGTAGCAGGTCGCCAGCATCTCAGGACGCACGCCGTAGGCTGCATAGCGCGCCGCAAATTGACGATGACTCTCAGCGCGCATCGGCTCGGAGCAATTGATGAAAGCGCGCATACTCGCCAAGCTGACGCCTTCCAACGCGTTATCGCGCACGCGCTGCGCCAAGAAATTGTAAGCGAAGTTCGGCAGCCAGCACAGCGTGCCGCGATATTGGCTGATGGCGTGCAGCAGCACTTTTGGATCGCGCACCCAGTGATGCGGCGAGATCAGCACCAGCGGAATGCCTTGCACCAAAGGCAGCACAAAGGCGGCGATCAGTCCCATGTCGTGGTAGAGCGGCAGCCACGAGACGATGCAATCCGCCGTGTTCAGCCGAATGGCGGCGCTGTAGCTGGCGATCTGGTTCAGCACTGCGCCGTGCGAGAGCGCCACGCCTTTCTGCAAGCCTGTGGTGCCGCTGCTGTGCTGCAAGAACGCGATATCTTCGCCGCGCACTTCAAAATTGAAGTGCGGCACGCCTTCGCCGGGACGCAACGCCGCTTCGCTCACAATCGGCACGCCGCTGTTGAGCGCGGCGAGCGAATCGGCGTATTGCGCTGAGGCGATCACGACTTTGGCGCCGGAATGGCTGATCAGCAGGCGCACGCGCTCAAAATAGAGCGCAGGATCGAGTTTATCCGAGAGGAATGGAAAGATCGAAGGCATAGCGCCGAGCATCAGCGCGCCCCAGAAAGCGTAGAGCAGCGCTTCAGAATGATCCATCACCAAAATGGCGAGATCGTGCCGTCCGATGCCGATGCTGCGCAACGTCTCAGCGTAGCGCGCCGCGTTCTCGAAGAAGGCGCGGTAGGTGATCGGTTTGTGCGGCGCGTTGCCGGCAGGCACGAAGATCACGGCGTGCGCTTCAGGTCGCTCGTGATAGTGTTGCGCAGCGCGCTCCAGCAGACTCTGGTACGCTTTGCGCGTCTCAGGCAGGACGAATCTAGCGGTGTGCTGCGACATAGTCGGCGATCATCCGCACGGTATCCATGTTTTCGACCGTCATGTCCACGTCGTCAGGACGGAAGCCGTAGGTCTCTTCGATGAACAGCTGAACTTCCACCAGCGAGAACGAATCCATCAGCCCGCCTTTGATCAGCGAGTCGTCATCGCCCAGCTTGTAGTTCGGACGGCGCAGGATGTTGTTCAGGATGAAAGTGCGCACGGCGTCGCGGATTTCTGCACTCATAGCCGCTTGGACTGTCTCCAATTCTCGGTGACGATTCGCGGCAATTATAGACTATAGACGGCGCGAGGCAAAAAAGAAGGCGCTGTGCGCGCCTGCAGGCTGTGGGTCGTAGAAGACTCGAACTTCTGACCTCGTCGATGTCAACGACGCGCTCTAACCAACTGAGCTAACGACCCAACTTGTGCTTTCCATTATAAAGCGACGCACAGCGCTTGGCAAGAGCCAACTCTGCCTGCTTGTGCAGCCTGCAGCATATGGTTACAATCGCTGTGCAAATGGCTCGCGCAAGGTTTGACGGCAGCTATGCAAGTTTTTATCAGTTATGCCCGTGCGGATAGCGCCTTCGCTTGGCGACTGGTCGAAGACCTCTCCGAGTACGATCTGGCGCTCTGGATGGACGTGCGCAACATTCCCAAAGGCGCTAACTGGGATAACGAAGTGCAAAAAGGGCTGGATTCAAGCGACCTGATGCTCGTCCTGCTCTCGCCCGACTCGGTCAACTCCCAGAATGTGGCGGATGAGTGGAGCTATTTCATCGAGAAGAACAAGCCCGTCCTGCCGTTGATGATCGCGCCAACTGAAGTGCCATTCCGTCTCTCGCGCCGCCAGCGCATAGACTTCACAACTGATTACGAAGTCGGCTTTCGCGAGCTGTTGCGCGCCATCGGCTCGCCGGCGCGCCTTGACCCTGATAGCACTGAGCGCCTTGCCAAGCCTAAGCCGCCGCCGCGCCCTGCCGAGCGCGCTGAGAGCGCTGCGCAGCGCGAGCGAACAGCCTTCAGCAGCCGTCCGCCGACCGTCGAGCTGAGCGTGCGCGCCTTGCCTGTAGTCTGGGCAGCGCGTTACCACTGGTGGAACGGTATGCGCGGCGGCGCGCTTGGCGAAGTGCTGATCAATCCGCGCGAGATGCTCCTTGTGCCGCCTGCTGAGCCTGTCATCAGCATTCCGCTCGGCAACCTGATCACGGTCAAGGCACAGCGCGCGCTCGATCCACACCTCAAACTGACCTATTACGGCGCGCAAGGGCAGTTTCAGAGTCTGGTGATGATGGGCGCCACGCGCGCACGCCGACTCGCCATCAATCAAGAGATCGTGAATTTGCTGAAATGGTTGACCAAACGTTCATTGGAGTAGCGCGATGCTGGATACACAAACGCTCTCTCAGCTCGTCTTCGATGCCTTCACGCGGAAGATCACCTGGCGCGAGGCATCATCGCGCTATCCCGTTGCTGAATACATCGAATCGTTTCGTAACCTGCGAGCAGGCTTCCAGCGCTTGCTGGAAGACCTGACCGATGCGCAGGTCGCCTATACCGAGCTGACCAATCCGATGTGGTCGCTCAGCGAGACCGTCACACATCTGATCTATTCGCAGAATTTTTATCACAACCAACTGCTGGAGATCACTTCATCAGAGCTGCCGCACTTGGTTGAAGCAGCGCGTGGCTTCGGCGAAGGCGCACAACAGAACGTCCCTGCGGCGCAGCTGCGCGCTATGCTCAGCGCAGCCACGCAACAGATCGAAGGAGTTATCGCTGCGACGCTTCCGCACAGCAATCCTGAGCAGGTCACGCGCCATGCGTTCTTCGGCGAAGTGACCTACGCCACGTGGATTTTCTTGCTGATGGCGCACGAACTCGATCATTATCGCCAATCAGTCGTGATGCGGCGTCTGGCGCGCGCCGCACATCCCAGTTAGCCAAAAGGAGTGCGGAATGGACGAACAAGCGATTCGCGAAGGGCTGTATGCGGCGCATTTTGTGCAGCATCGCATCAATAGTGGTTATATCCAGATCATGGACGGAGAGCGCAGTCTGCCTGCCTTCTGGGCGCATCCGCAGACCGGCGGCACCTTCCCTGGCTTGGTGCTTATTCACGGCGAGCGCGGCTTGAACAACCAAATCCGAATGCGCGTGCGCCGCTTCGCTGAGCTAGGCTATTACGTGATTGCGCCTGAGCTATTCGGCGCGACCTTCGGCACGAACGACGTACAAATCTGCCGTGCTGCGCTGCGCAAAGGCGGCGAATCGCCTGTGGTGGCGGCGTTGCAAGTGCTGCGCACGCACAATCGGCTCAATGGCAAGCTCGGCGTGGTCGGCTGGTCAAGCGGCGGCGAGATCGCTTTCCGCGTGGCGCTCACGCAGCCCGATCTGAGCGCTGCCGTGATCTTCGGCGGCAATCCGCAGCCTGTCCTCAGCGAGCTGCACAACGATCAGACCGCTATTCTCGCCTTCTACGGCGATGACGACCCTGACGTGCCGCCTGCCACGCTCAACAAGCTGTGGGAAGAACTGGCGCAGAGCAAGGCGCGCTGGCAAATGATCGTCTATCCGAGTGTGGCAAATGACTTCAAAGATGAGACATCGCCGCGCTATCATCCTTATTACGCCGCCGACGCTTGGCGACGTTGTGTCGAGTTCTTGCACGAGCTGCTCGAGCCGCCTGCGCCGACGGTCAGCCTGAAGGCGAATGTGCAGGTATGAGCGACGCGCCGTGTGCCGTGATTTACGCGGGCAAATTGCCCTACGCTGAAGCGTGGCTGCTGCAGAAGCGCTTGGCTGCCGCGCGCGCCGCCGATGCCGTGCCTGATACGTTGTTGTTGCTGGAACATCCGCACACTTACACGCTCGGCTCGGCGGGCAAACTTGAGCATCTGCTCCTGACGCCTGCGCAGCTGGCTGAGCGCGGTATCGCGCTGCATCGCGTCGATCGCGGCGGCGATATCACCTATCACGGCGACGGGCAGCTGGTCGGCTATCCGATCCTGCGCTTGCCGCTCGGCGCAGACGGCTTGCACGCTGATGTGATCGCTTACCTGCGCACGCTGGAGCAGGTCATCATAGATTTTCTGGCGCGCTACGGCGTGCAAGGCGAGCGCATTGATGGCTTGAGCGGCGTCTGGGTGCAAAAAGACGGCGCGCCGCACAAGATCGCGGCGCTGGGCGTGCGCGTGACGACCAAACGCATCACGCAGCACGGCTTCGCGCTCAACATCACGACCGATCTGCGCTATTTTGATGGCATTGTGCCGTGCGGCATCCGCGATAAAGGCGTGACGCGCCTTGCCGATCTGGTCGCGCAGCCGCCTGATCTGCTCACGGCTGCTCAGCAGCTCGCGCCGATCTTCGCCGCGCACTTCCAGCGGCAACCTTACGCGGAAACTTTAGATCGCCTGTTGGCAACCGCAGGAGACTTCGCATGAGTTTCACCTTGCGCCCGAAGATTTTCTCGCTCTTGGTCTGCTCACATGTTGAGGTAGATGATACGACTGGCGGTTGGCAGCTGGCGCCGCTGAGCCACGTGGCAGCGCATAACCTGCCATTGCTGCTGAACGTGGTGCTGTGCGCCAACATCATGGCGCCGCCTGAGGAATACGAGATCAGCTTCCGCATTTTTCACGCGGAGCAGCCTGACGGCTTGCCGCTGAACGCGCCTATGCGCCTGCGCCCTGAAGCGGGCAAAAATGTGGACTTCATGGCGCGCCTCGCGCTCAGCCTGACCAGCACTGGTCTCTACCTTGTTGAGGCGCGCCTGGGCGATTTCGATACGGCGCTGACGCCGTTGCGCGTCTCGCTCATCTCGGAAATGGAGCAATGAGCCGTTTGCGCGTCGTGCTATTGGCGTTGAGCATCGCGCTCGTCCTGCCGCAGCCGCTGCGCGCGCAGGCTGAGCTGCGGCGCTATTACAACGCGGCGCTCGGCGTGGCGTTCGCCTATCCCAGCGCCTGGACGTTGCGCGAGAATCCTGCTGCGCA
>DAOTWB010000107.1:0-19796 GCA_034436235.1 Anaerolineae bacterium | reverse complement strand
TGAGCGACGGCGTCGCGCTCGGCGGCACATCGGTCGGCGTCGCGCTGAGCAACGCGGCAAGTCGGGCATTCTCGCGCTCTTGGAAGGCGGCGAAAAGGCTCACGCTGAGCAGCACCAGCGCGATCAACGTGCCGAGCAGGACGAGCGGCAAGGGCGAGAGCTGCAACGCGCCTTCGTATAAATCCGCCTCGCCTGCTTCGGCGCTCGCCAATGGCGGCGGCGCGGCGCGGATCGGCGTGCGGCGCGGCGCGGCGTCAGGTTGGGCAGGCGCGGCGGAGATCGGCGTTCCGCGCAAGGCGGCGCCGCAATTAGCGCAGCGCAAGGCTTCCAGCGGCTGCCTTGCCGCGCAGATCGGGCAAATTTGGAGTGGCGTGTTCGCTCGTCTCATCGCTATATCATTATAACAGGCTGCGTCAAGGGCGCTGTGTGGCGTCGCATAAGCGCAGGGCGCAACTTACGTCAGCGGCTGTGCGTATCATAGATAATTGAAGGCGAGTGAGAAAGTCATTAGACCATGTGGGTCGTCGTCGCGGCAGCAATCGCGGTCACGTTGAGCGTCGCCTTTTGGCAGCGCATCTTGCAATGGGCAAATCAGGTGCTGGCTGAGTGGCTCGGTCGGCTGTTTGGCGAGGACGTGCGCGAGGCGTTCCTGCTGCTGCTGGCGGCTGCTGATCGGCTGCAAGTGGCGGCGCAACGCGCGCTGGCGCTGCTGCGCGAGCGTCTGGTGCGCGCGCGCGTCTTTTTTCGGCGCGTGAATGAAGGTCGCCTGCACGAGAAAGTAGTGCAGGCGGAATTTCGGCAAGCGGACGGTCAGCTTGTGCAGATGGAGACGGCGGAAGTGGTGCCTTGGCACGAGCTGCCTGACGAAGTGCGCGAGAAATTCATCCGTCGTCAATCGGCGCAAGTGGAAATCGAGTTGCGGTTGAAGGAGTGAGCATGGCAGAACAATCCACTGAGCAGCAGCCGCAGGGCTGCTTGATGAGCTTCATCAACTTCATCGTGCGCGGCTTGATGCGGTTGTTCGGCATGGGCGTGCGCAGCGCGCGCGCCAGCGTCATGCCTGCTGATGAGGTTTTCAAGGCGTATGTGGACAAATGGGTCTCGGAGCGCATTGCGGCGTGGCTGCATCAGACGCGGGCTGAGATCAACGCGGAAGATGCTGCGCGCGTGCTGAACGGCGAAGGCGCGCATCTCTACGAAGTGCGCCGCCTGATCTACGAGACGCTCATTGACGCCAAAGTGACCTTCTCGCAGCGCGACGGCAAGCAATATCTGGAAGTGGAAGCCTACATGGCGCCGCGTCAGCAAAATGGCAAGCAGCCACAAATTCTGCGCTGGCGCGCCGAACGTGAGATCGCTTGGCAGGAGATTCCGAACGACGTGCGCGAGCATCTGATCCGCTTCCGTCAGCCTGTCACGCTCGGCTATAACGTGCCACAAAATTGAGAGGCATCACAGATGTTACCGTTGCTCGCTGTAAGCATTGCGCTGGCAGGGACGCTGATCTTCTGGTCAGCTGTGCAGAATTGGCTCTCAGAAGTGCTGCATCGCGCGCGGACGCGCCTTGGCGCATTGGCGGAGACTTTGCAATCGGCGCTCGTCCTGCTCGACCGCGCCATTGTCAACGGACGGCGCGCCATAGTGCTGACGGCGCGCGCGATCTTCGGCGGCACGCTTGCCGAATCGCCACTGCAGATCGAGGAAATGCGCGAAGTGGCGCCTGAAGACCTGCCCGCCGATCTGCGCGCGCGCCTTGAGCGCGGTGAGCGGCTTGAATATGAACTCTCGCTCAGCACGATGAAATTGGTGGAGAGGACTCAACCGAATGTCACCTATCGCGTGGTCGTCCGACGGGCGGACGAAGCCTGAGACGTCGCCTGAGCGCGCTGCTGAGGCAGTTGCGGAGCGTATGGCGCTCTTCGCGCCTGAGCAGCCGCGCCGTCGTCTCGCCGATTTGGTGCTGAGCGCCGAGACCGAGCGCGCCTTGCGCGTGGCGCTCGCCAAGATTCAGCATCACGCGCTGCTCTACCAGACGTGGGGCTTGGCGCAAATTCATCCCGAAGGGCGCGGCGTGGCGCTCAACTTGTACGGCGAGTCGGGGACGGGCAAGAGCTTCGCGGCTGAGGCAATTGCGCAGCACTTGGGCAAGCCGATCATCCGCGTGGATTACGCGCAATTGGAGTCACGTTACGTCGGCGATACGCCGAAGAACATCGTCGCTGCCTTTGAAGCGGCGCGCGCGCACGACGCGGTGCTGTTCTTCGATGAGGCGGACTCAGTCCTCAGCCAGCGCGTCACGAACATCACGCAAGCGGCGGATTACGGCGTGAATATCTCGCGCTCAACGCTGCTCTTGCAGCTCGATTCATTCGAAGGCGTGGTGATCTTCGCCACCAACTTGGCGCGCAACTACGATCCTGCCGTGGTGCGGCGCATTTTGGCGCACGTGCCGTTCACTTTGCCCGATCAGACGGCGTTGGTGCGGCTGTGGCGCTATCACCTGCCGCACAAGTTGCCGCGCGGCGCTGAGGCGACGCCAGAGGCCTTGGCGGCGCTGAGCGCAGGGCTGAGCGGCGGCGACATCTTGAACTGCGTGCTGCTGGCAGCATCTGAGGCGGCAATGCGCGGCGCTGAGCAAGTCGCTCTGGCAGATTTTGCCGCTGCGATTGAGCAGGTGCGCCGCGCTAAAGCGGAGATCGGGCGCTAGGAGACGACGCGCTTGGCAGCGGCGCCGCGGTAGGGACGCGGTCCGTATTGATCGATGATCAGGCGGCGCAAGCTCTCGTAATTGCCTTCCGCTTCTTGCAGACGGCGGAAAAGCTCCATGAAGCCGTGCGGCTTGACCAAGAAGATATCCGTGCCGATGCTGAAGGCTTCGTCAATTAGCTCGCGATGATCGTGCATGGTCGCCATGACCAGCAAAGCCTCAGGGTGCATGGCGCGCAGCTTCGGGATGATCTCCACGCCGCGCGCATCGGGCAGCTGATGGTCAACCAGCGCTAAGGTGAGCGTCTGCGCAGCTTCGGCGAAGGCGAGCGCCTGCGCACCTAGCTCTGCGCCATGCACTTCAAAACCTGCCATCTGTATCAGGCGCACCATGAATTCACGGTTGGCGAGTTCGTCGTCGGCGACGATGGCATACTTGACGGTCACAATTCATTTTCCCGTTGTCATAATGCTATGTGCTGTATTTCTCCAGCATGTTCAAAAAGTCTGACACGCCGAACGGCTTCGAGAGATAGTCTGTGCAGCCGGCGGCAAGGCAGCGCTCGCGGTCGCCGACCATGGCGTAGGCAGTCAGGGCGATGATAGGCGTCTGTAAGCCTGCCTCGCGCGCGCGGCGCACCAGCTCCACGCCGCTGAGCCTGCCCGCCAACTCGATATCCATGAAGATCAGATCGAATTCTCTGTTCAAAATGTGCGGACAAGCCTCTTCACCATCGTTATACACAGCGAGCGAATGCGGCGTCATGCTGATGATGCGCTGCACCAACGCCACGTTCGCAGCGTTATCTTCAAGATACGCAATGCGCATATCACGAGGCACTCGCTTGGTCGGTCTGCGTCTGCGCTTCAGGCTGCGCGACAGGCAACGTGAAATAGAACGTGCTGCCCTTGCCCAACTCGCTCTCCACCCAGATGCGCCCTTGCATCAGGCGCAACAAATGCCGCGTGATCGCCAAGCCCAAGCCCGAGCCTGCGCTGCCTTGCCTTCTGCCGCTGGCGCCCTGCTTGAACTCTTCGAAGATGATCTCGTGATCCTCAGGCGCGATGCCGATGCCTGTATCTGCGATCCAAAACAAGACCTCGCCATTCGGCTGCGGACGACCGCCGAAGGTGATGCTGCCTTGCTGCGTGAACTTGACCGCATTGCTGGTCAGGTTGAGCATCACTTGCTGAATGCGCAGCGGATCGCCTAGCACCTCAGGCAAGCCTTCAGGCGGCAGATCGAAGACGAGCGCGATTGGCTTGCTGCCGATCAAACTGGCGGCAGTTGCCCTGACCGTGTTGAAGATCGGCTCTAGCGCGACGTTCTCGATGATGACATCCAAGCGACCGGCGTCAATTTTCGCCAAGTCGAGGATATCGTTGATCAGCTGCAAGAGCGTGCGTCCGCTGTTGTAGATGAGCTGGATATCGTTGCGATATGGCTCAGGCAGCGGCACGTTCTGGTACATCATCGGATACTTGAGCATGGTCTCGCTAAAGCCGATGATGGCGTTGAGCGGCGTGCGCAGCTCATGGCTCATGTTGGCGAGGAACTGCCCGCGAAAGTTCTTCGCCTCGGCTTCGGCGGCGCGCGCCGCTTCAAGCGCTACGTTGGCTTCTTTCAATTCATCTGAGAGCGCCTTCTGGCGCATGTAGCTGCGCTGAATCTCTTGTTGCGTATCGAAGAGCTGATCTTTGAGCTGGCGCTCTTTTTGGTAGCTGCGCAGCGACCATTCGGTGATGCTGTACATCTCGGTTGTGAACTGCACAGCGATGCCGACCGTGAAGAGCATGATCAGAATGGACGCCAGCTGAATGCTGCTGATCTGAAAGCTGGGCTGCCCGATGTTCGGCACGAACAGCGCGATGGCGATGCCGATGCCTAAGCCGAGCATCGCCCAGCTGAAAGGCAGCAGCAAGGTCACGGCAAGCACCACACACGGCAAGGCGAGCGCCGCCAAGTGCGTTGCCGCCTGCCCTGCGCTGGAGACATCTGAGTAGATCAGCAGGCTGCAGGCGAGATATAAGCCGCCTGCATAAGACCATACGGCTATCTTATAGCGGTTGCGATTGAGAAAGAACGAGGTGAGCGCACAGCCTGCCAAGACCAACACGCCTGCGATCAACAGATCGCCGACGCGCGCCAAGCCGGAAGCCGTCGAAAGCACTAGCACTGCCCAGAACAGCAGGAAGACGATGCCCGCCGTTATCTTCCAGAGCAGAGATAGCCGCTCTGAGCGCACCTGATCGGCGAAAGCGCTCGGATTCTCGCCGCGCTGAGGCGTTTGAACAGGTGAAGCAACCATAAGCAAAAGCTCTCTTAAAAAGATTAAGGGTAACTTATATTCAGTATACCAAGTATGGCGCTGCGGACGTGCGTCTACGCGAATTGTGTGAGTTCTGTTATGCAATTGCACAAAAGGCTCACGGACTGAGCAGGAGCGCCAGCGCGAAGGCGACGCCGAAGATCGCGATCAGGTAGGCGAGCAGCTGCCAGAAGCGCCGATTCGTCCACCATACGCCGTCCGCCAGTTGTGCGGCAAACTGCGCCTCGCGCTGCAAGATCGTCCACGCAAGGTCAGCATAGGGCTGCTCACCGCTCTGATGGACGCGCCGCAAGAGCGCCGTCCGCTCGCGCTCATCTTCCACAGCGCACGCCAAAAGCCACCACTCGTAAGGCGTCTGAGCGCGATCGCGCAAGAGCCGCTCGACCTGCGCGCGGTCGCCTTCGAACAAGGCGCGCGTCGCGTGTTCCTGCTCAGGCGTCATGGCGATCCTGCTCGGCAGGCGTCGCGCGCTCAGCGGCGTTGGGCAGCACCAGCGGCAGGACGCCAGTGCGGCGCGCGGCGCGCTGCACCTCGTTGAAGAACTGCGTGCGATTTGAGTCGAGCGGCGCCGTCATCTCAAGCGCGGATGGCGTCGCCATGCGCTGAGTCTCAGCCGCTGAGACAGGCGCTTGCGGAAACAGTTCCGCGTAGAAGCGCAGCGTCCAGTTGCCGCGCTGCGGCAGACCGAAAGCGATCTCATCGCCGCTGTGCAGCGGCACGGGCAAGTTCGGCGTCAGCAAGCGACCGTTCAGGTAGACTCCGTGCGGCGCGCCGCGATCGGTCAGCGTGAAGCCGTGCGCCGTCCGCTCGATGCGGCAAGCGAACGCCTTGCCAAGCACGGCGCGCGCATCCTGCAAAGGCAGGCTCTTGCCGATGTGACGCGGCGCGCCGCTCAAGACACACAGACGCGCAGGCGGCTCTACAAACTGCTCAGGCGCGCTCAGACGCGACGGCAGGCGGCTGAGCAGCCAATAGGCAAGGCTCGCTGCGCCTGCGCCATACAGCGCAGCACGCACGATTGCCACATTCGGCTGCGCCTGCAAGGCGATGCCTGCCATAAAACACAGCAGGGCGAATCCGAGCGCGATCATGCCGTCTCTAAGCGCACCAGCAGCTGAAAATCAGGGCGATTCGGGCTGGCGCCAAATGAGATTACGTTATCTTCCGCCAAGATCACAGGGCGCTCAGGCGTGAGCCGACGGCTATCCACGAACATCGGCACGCCGCTCTCAGGATGCAGCTGCACGCGCCATATGCCGTCCTGCTCAGTGAAAATGGCTTGGCGGCGCGAGACGGCGCGCGCTTTGTTCGGCGACAGGACGTCGGTCAGGTCTACCTGCGGCTGCTGATCGCCTAGCGCGCTATCGCGGCGACCTAAAAGGCAGGGCGCGTCCTCGATCACGAAAGGCGGATGCAGCGCGCGCGGCGACGCCAAGCACAGCCGCACGCGCCGCGCGATCGGCGTCAGCGGCAGCACGCCGATCAGGTCGCCGCTTTTGATGCCTAGCTCGCGCGGACGGCGCTCAAGGTCAATGGCATTGCGTCCGATGGCGAGCAGGACTTGCTTCGGCGTGAGATGTGCCAGCGCGCTGCTCAGCGGCAAGAGGTGCGGCAGCAATTGCGCCAGCGGCACGTCATCTGAGATGCACAGCGTCTCGCCTGAGTCGGGCAGCGCTGCGAAGATGATGCCAGTCTTGTTGGCGAGCGTGGCAGCGTTCTGCACAGGCGTGAAGCGGCGCGCCAGGGCGATCAGCCAATCGCCGCTGCGTGTATCCATATCGCGCAAGGTCGCCGTGCCGATCTCGGCAGTGTTCGCCACGATCACAAGGCTGTTGTGCAGCGGCTCAGCGCGCAGGCGCGCATCAAGGCGCAACAAGCGCGGCAAAGCGCTGCTGAGCGGCTCGGCATCCACCACTTGCACGGCGAATGCCTCTGTATTGTGCAAGATGAGCGACAGGCTGAGCGCAGACACTGCAGATCACAACTGGAGCAGCGCGATCAAATGGCGCAAAGCGGCGTTGGCGTCAATCGGTTGCGCGGATAGCTGATCGGCATTGGCGATATCTTCTTCCAGCAGCCAATAGCCTTGCGCAGCGCGGATGAGCATGGTTGTCTGCGTCTCAGCTTGGAAGACGCCGTCCGTCTCGTGCAGGCGAATGCAGACGATCACGATCTGGCGCGTCTCGTCCAGCACATGCAGCAGGAACGCCTCAGGATAGCCGAGCGTGCGCAGCAGATCGTGCGCGGCGCGTTCGCCGTGTTGTGCGCGCAGCTGCTCAGCGCGCGCGAGCGCAGCCTTCGGTATGAAAAAAGCGTCGCCTTCAGGCGCGCCGAGCGTGGTGGCATTCAGCAGTGTGGTCAGTTTGGCGGAGAGCGCTACCGTGCTTTCGATCAGCTCGAAATGCTCAAGGTGCGGCGCGGTGCGATCGTGCAGGACGAGCTGCTCAGGCTGATGGTAGCACCAAAAGCGCTCAGGCGTGCCGCGCAGCTGGTGACTGATGCCAAGTGCGACGTCGAAATTGACGCCTGCCGTCACAAGGCGCAGCACGTCGTCTGCGAGGACGGTCGCGCTGCCATCGGACGCGGTCAAGCCGCGCGCGATCAGGGATTCACCAGCGGCTGTCACGCGCTCGCCCTGAAAATCGGTCGGCACAGCAAAATCGCCAATCCTGCTCAAGCCATAAAGCGTCATGATAAATGCCAGCTCATCTTGCGATAAATCTAACGAGCTGATAAGCGCTTGCTCGGTCACGTTGCGATCTCCTGTGCTTTGCCGCTCATCTGTCACTCATCATTATTATAACGCCTGATTGCAGCGAACGATAACTTTTGCTCATAGGTGATTCAATGACTCAGCCGCGTCCATCGGCGTAGCCAATGGATTTATCGGCGGCGATGCGCACAGCGGTCACGCGCGCCTCAGCCGTGCGCGTTGTGCCGTCATGAACGTAGCAGAAGATGATCGCCTTGCGTCCGACCAGCTCTTCGACTCGCGCGCGCAGCGTGATCGGCTGCAAAAGCGGCGTCGGCGCGAGGAAAGTCACGTTCAGGTTCGCCGTCACATAGCTGATGGCAGGCGGCGCGCCAAACGGACGACCTTCTTGGATGTAGGTGTAGGCAATCGCCGTCCAGACCGAGTGGCAATCGCACAGCGAAGCGACTAGACCGCCGTACAGCACGTTCGCGAAGCCTGCGTTGTGATACGGCTGCGCTGTGAAGGTGCAATAGCCTTCGCTATTGGCTGCATCCCAGTAACTTTTGATGTGCAAGCCGCGCTGATTAGCAGGTCCGCAACCATAGCACGTGGCATTCTGCCAAACGTCCTGCAAAGCGGCATCCGATGGATAATCTATCAGCATCCTATTCTCCTCAAGGCTCTACCATACCGCGAGAGCGTATATTCTAGCAACGGCTCGCTTGTGATAGTTGCACAAGATAGCGCGTTCAGGGTATCACTGAGAGCGCACCAAAGGATAGTTCGGTCATGAAGAATGCTCAGCAAAGTCGTTTCACAGGATTTTTCATTTTAGCAGGCGTCGTGATCGTCGTTTTGCTGCCAATCGCGTGGCTGTATCAAAGCGCTGTGCAAGGCTTGGCGCTCAGCGGCGACGATCCGCGGCGGACGGCAGGTTTTCTTGGCACGGGCGCCAGCCTTGCCGCCGATCTCTCGCTCTTGGCGTATCTGCTGCTGCTAGTACCGCTGATGTTATACGGCTATACAGCGGCGCGGCGGCAGCTCTTCGTGCCGCAACACAAATACGCCATGACCTTCGTGACCGTCCTGAACTGGGCGATCATCGCGTACTTGATGGCGGTCTCGTACAGCGGCGCTGTGCCGTATTACAGCGAGCGCGCGCCGAGTCAGTTGATTGTGCCGACGCTGCACTTGATCACAGGCGGCATCGCGCAAGTGCTGGCGACCGTCTCGCTCATCCGCATGTGGTTCGAGTATCGCTTGCCTGTGGCGCTGCGCTACGAGCCGATCAAGCCGCCGATGCGCGTCACGCTCGCCTTGTGGCTGATCACGGCGGCGCTGGGCATCGGCATTTACATCGCATGGTACGGCGTCCCATTGCAGCCGCGTCCTGAGCAGCCTATCAGCGCACCGACCGCCGAGGCGACGCCGCAGGCGACCGAAGAGCCAGACGCGCTTGCCACGCCTGCTGCCACTGAAGAAGCCACTGCGACGGTCACGCCGACTGCGCCGCCTGCCGCCACTGAGGACACTTCCACAGGCGACGACGCGCGCAAAGCGACCAAAGCGGCTGAGGATGCAGCCAAAGACGCGACGAAAGACGCTGAGCGCGCCACCAAACGCGCCGATTGATTGGCACAGCGCGTTCAGCGCGCCCAAGAAGGCCAGCCGTTTTTGCCCGCGTTGCTGGTGATACGGCGCACGTCGCTGCCGTCGGCGCGCATGATGTAGATATCCAGCTTGCCGTCTCGATCCGACTCAAAGGCGATCCACTGACCGTCGGGCGACCAAGCAGGACGACCATCTGCGGCAGGATGATCGGTCAGGCGGCGCAAGCCTGTGCCATCTAGGTTGATCACGTAAATCTCTAGGTTGCCGTCGCGCCTGCTCTGGAAGGCGATGCGCCGTCCATCGGGCGACCAGGCTGGATCCTCGGCGTCTTCGCCGGCGGCGGCAAAATGCCTGAACTCGCCTGTCAGAACGTCCATGACGTACAAGCCTTTGGGCGTGCGCGACGAGGCGAACACAATGCGCCTGCCGTCGGGCGACCACGATGCATCGGCGTCAAGCGATCTGCCCTGCCTATCGCGCGGCGTGAGTTGGCGCGCGCGCTTGCCGTCAATATCGGCGATGTACAGTCGGAATGTGCCGCCGCGATTGCTATGCCACACGATTTGCCTGTCGGTCGGCGAGATCGCTGCGCCCCAGTTCTCGCCGCCTTTGGCATCCAGCCTGCGCAGCTGCGTGCCATCGGCGTTCATGATGTAAATTTCCACCTCGCCGCTTAGGCTGGAAGAGAGCGCGATCAAGCTGCCATCGGCTGAGAAGGACGGCAAATAATAGACTCCGCGTCCGTCCGTCAGGCGCGAGAACGCGCCATCGGGCAGCGTGACCTGATTGATCTCCCATTTGCCGTTCAGATCAGTGTGAAAGATGATCCGTCCGCTCGGCGCAGCGCGTGCCACAGCCGTCGCTGTGCTTGCGGCAGCGCGCGCTGTGCCGCGCTGTTGGAGCTGCGCAAGGCGCGTCTGCTGCATTTGAACGGTCATGTTGGCGATGAGCGTGGCGGTCACATTGGCGAAGAAGGCTTGCACGGTCGCCGTTTGGCGCTGCGCGAGCGCCGTGCTGGTGGCGCCGAGATCGGGCGTGCGCGTGGCAGTCTGCGTCGCAGTCGGCGTGACGCTCGGCGTGAAAGTCGCAGTGGCAGTGGCGCTGGCAGTCTGCGTCGCAGTTGAGGTCGCGGTCGCACTGGCAGTCCACGTCGCCGTCGCAGTGGCGCTGGCAGTTTGAGTTGCGGTCGCGCTGGCAGTTTGTGTGGCAGTTGAAGTGACGGTCTGTGTCGCCGTGCGCGTCGCGCTTGGCGTGTTCGATGGCACATCGGTCGGCAGGACGACGAGCGCAGTCGCGCTTGGCGTTTTTGACAGCGCGTCAGTTGGCAGGACGACGAGCGCAGTCGCCGTTGGCGCGTCGGTCGGCAGAGCGGCGACTGCAGTCACGCTGGGCGTGCTTGACGGCGCGTCAGTCGGCAGGGCGACGAGCGCGGTCGCAGCCGATGTCGCAGTAACTTGCAACGCGCCGCGTTGATCGCCGCTTGTGAGCAAGAGCGCGACGAAGACGCCGACGATCGCCAAGAGCGCGACGCCGAGCAAGAGCGGCAGACGGCGCGCAGGCGGCTTTCGCGCAGGCTCAATGGCGCCGCCGAGCGGCGTGACGCTTTGCGCAGCAGACACAGACGCTTGCGCAGTTGGCGTATCGAGCGGCGCACCAACAGGCACGGGCGCGGTCACATCGGCAGCTTCTGACACAGCGCTGAGGCTGATCGGCGCGCCTGAGAGCGCCGCCTTGAAAGCGGCGGCGACTTCACCTGCCGTGCCGTGGCGACTGTCGCGATCCTTCGCCATGCTCTTGTTCAGCACGCCTTGAACGGCGCTGGGCAAGTCGGAGCGGACGCTGCGAATGTTGGGCGGCGCTTGGAAGATGTGCATGTGCATCATGCTGTAAGGCGTATCGCCTGCGAACGGCACTTTGCCTGCCAGCATCTCATAGAGCATCACGCCGAGCGCATAGATATCGGCGCGCGCGTCCACAGCTTGTCCGCGCCACTGCTCAGGCGACATATAAGCAGGCGTTCCCATCGCCATGCCGCTTTGCGTCAGCGCGCTCGTCTCGCCCAGCAATTTGGCGATGCCGAAATCGGTCAGGAAGGCGTTGCGCTCTTCATCCAACAGCACGTTTTGCGGCTTCAAATCGCGATGCACAATGGCGCGCCGATGTGCGTAGTCCAGCGCAGAAGCGATCTGATCCAGCAAGCGCGCGACATCTGCCAAAGACAGCTTGCCTGCGCTGCGAATCAGATCGGCAAGGCTGCCGCCGCTCAGCAGTTCCATCACCAAATAGACCAGATCGCCGTGCTGACCGTAATCGAAGACCTTCAAAATGTGCGGATGGCTCATCGCGGCGATCACTTGTGCCTCGCGATCGAAGCGCACCTTGAATTCTTCCGATTCGATCAAATCAGGCTTGATGACCTTGATCGCCACATCGCGATTGACGCTAGACTGGCGCGCACGGTAGACAGTTGCCATGCCGCCTTTGCCCAGCAGCGCCGTGATCTGATACTGCCCTAGCGTCTGACCGATTAAGTTTCCCATACGGCGCTTCCTTCAGCGGCTGAGCGATAGAAAATCAACGCGGCTTGCCGTCAATGGTGCGCACGCGCACCATGTAACGGTCGAAGATCGCCTCGCCGTCGCTATCGTGGATGTTCAGTGTATCCAAGAGCGCCTTAAGCGTGTCCAGCTCAGCCTGCGAGATATCGCCGTCCGCCGTCGCGATTGCCGAGGCGTACTCAAACGCCTGCAAGCTCAGCTCGCGCGTGTTGAGCATGGTCGAGACGATGTTCTGCAAAAAGGCTTGCCGATTGTCCGAATCGAGCAGGAAGCGATCGTGGACGTTGAGCGCCATATCGAAGACCAAGCTGAACTGCAGGTCATCGAGATGCCCGATCGGCGCCAGCAGCGCGCGCGCCTCGCGCACATGGTCAAGTTCGTCCTGCTCAACGCGCCCATCCGCCGTCACCACAATCAAGCCGAGCGCTGTGGCAGCAATGGCGTGATGCAATGTGTAGAATTCGCGCAGCACGTCCGCTTCAGCCGCTTGCCGCGTCTGAGCCGTGAGCGCAAAAGTCTGGAGCAGCGCGTCCAGCACGACCTGCTCGCCTTCATCAATCGTCAAATCAGCCATTGCCAGCGCGTAAGCGTAGCGATACAGCTCAGCACGATGTGTCGGCTGCGTCATGAGCGGCGCTAAGTGCGTCCTGACGTAGGCGGGAATGTTGGCGGAATTCATCAAATTGTTCTCGGTCACAAAACGCTCGGCGCGCTCTAGCGCAGTTTTGAAAGCCGTCTCGTCCAGGTCGCTGAGCGGCGAGAATTGATCGCGGAACAGTCCGATCAGCCGCCGCTCAAGGTCGGAAAGCTCGCCATCTTGGCTGAGGATCGCCACAGCGCAGGAAAGCGCGCCTTCGCTCTGTGAAAGCCCTGTTGCTCTGATCCGATCAATGAATGACATCGCCTACTCCTTGCTCCAGAAGATCGCAGTGCAAAATTAGCGCGTATCCTAACCGATTTTGTCTTTGCGCGCCAAAAGGCAGCGCAGCACATTTCGAATTATAATCTCTCTAAAGGTGCATCGTGCGCCTGTTCCGCAAGTTAGGAGTTGAGCTATGACTAAACAGTATGCCCAAGCGCCGGCGATGATGATCGATCCTAAGAAACAGTATACGGCGATCTTTCACACGGCGAAGGGCAAAATCACGGTGACTCTCTTCGCCGATAAGGCGCCGATCACCGTCAATAACTTCGTCTTCCTCGCGCGCGAAGGCTTCTACGACGGCACGACTTTCCATCGCGTCATCAAAGACTTCATGGCGCAAGGCGGCGATCCGACTGGCACTGGCACTGGCGGCCCTGGCTATCGCTGGGCAGATGAACGCAGCGCGCTGCAATTGCGCCACGACTCGCCCGGCATTTTGAGCATGGCGAACGCCGGCCGCGATACGAACGGCAGCCAATTCTTCATCACGCACGTGCCGACGCCGCACCTAGACGGCAAACACGCCGTCTTCGGCAAGGTTGCCGACCAAGAGAGCATGAAAGTGCTGCTCAGCATCCGCGAGCGCGACCCAATGCGCGACCGCGCGCCCGGCGATCTGATCGAGCGCGTTGAGATCATCGAGAGCTGAACGCGAGCAGCCTGCTGAGCCTTCGGCAGGCTGTGCTCAGCCGTCCTCGCCGAAGATGAAGCGCTCAATGGCATATGCCACGCCGTCTTCGTCGTTGCTGCGCGTGACGAAATCCGCCACTGCTTTCAGGTGCGGCGTCGCGTTCGCCATTGCCACGCCAAGACCTGCCAGTTGCAGCATCTCGATGTCGTTCTCGCCATCGCCGATGGCAAGCACGCGCTCGGCAGGCACGCCGAGATGTGCGATCAGCCACGCCAAGCCTGCGCCCTTGGATGCATTCGGCGGCAGCGCCTCGACAAAATCGGGCTGTGAGAGGAAGATGTTCGCCGCATCGCCAACGGCTGCCTGCAGCGCGCGCCGCACAGCGTCCGCCGTCTCAACGCGCTCCACGAAGACCATCTTGCTGATCGGCATTTGGTCGGGCAGGCTGAGCAGATCGTCCACATAGTCAGGCATTGGCTCGCCATAGTGCGTCAAGAGCTTGGTGCGTTCGATCAAATGGCGCGCCGTCACTTTGCGCTGATGGTTGTAGACCATGACCGCCAGATCGCGATCGAGCGCGTGCTGCAAGATGCGGCGCGCCGTCTCAGGCTGCATGGTGATCTGATGCAATAGCGCGCCGTCGCCGTCGTAGACCGTCAAACCTTGTAGGTAGACGCCGGGCGTCTTCAAGCCGAGCTGCTCGGCGTAAGTGTAGCCGCTGAAGCGCGGTCTGCCTGTGGCGATCACAACGTGCAGACCTGCTTCGGCGGCGCGCCAGACGGCAGCTTTGGTGCGCGGCGTCAGGCGATGTTGGCTATCCAGCAGCGTGCCGTCCAGATCGATGGCGATCAATTGAAAAGCAGAAGTCATGGTGTGGCAGTTCACTTCACAAGACAATCCAGCGCATAAGCCTAGCGCCTTGTGCGCAAGTTGACAAGCGCAGACGGCGTGTTAGAATATGGCGTTGCTCGTCCAGAAGCTGCGTGGAGATGATGCGTTTTTCACCTATCCTGCTGACCGCTGCCGCGCTGCTGACCGCGCTCGCCGTTGTCTTGGCGAGCAGCGCGCTCTTGCAGCCGAATCGTCCGCTGTTGCTAGAAGCATCTTTCAGCCTGGCGCGCCTGACGCCGAACGCTGACGGCATTGACGACGTGACCGAGATACGCTATGCACTCAGCCGCGCGGCGCGCCTGAGCATCACCTTCACCAAAAGCGACGGCGCGCGCTTCGCCTTCCGCGAGGACGAATGGCGCGCCGCAGGCGAGTACCGCGTCCTGTTCAGCGGAGTGGTGAACGGCTTCAGCCTGCCCGACGAACAATTCGGCGGCATCGTCGAGCGCCGCCTGATGCCTGACGGCGAATACACTTGGGAAATCCGCTCTGAGGACACCCAGACGGGCGCCGTGATGCAGCGCAGCGGCACGCTCAGCCTTGCCGATGGCGTCGCTGCCCTGCCCGATATTCAAACCTTCGAGGTCTCGCCGCAAGTTTTCACGCCGAATCAGGACGGCTACGATGATCGCGTCAGCATCAATCTGTATCTCGCCGCGCCGGCGCGCCTGACGGTCTATTTGGAAGGCGCTGACGGCGTGCGCTATTACATCGCGGAGCGTTTTGAAGGTCGCCTGAGCGATCAGGGCGGCGCGCGCACCTTCGACTACGACGGCGGCGTGGATAACAACGTTGTGCCGCCGCCTGATGGCACGTATCGGCTGATCGCGCTGGCGGAAGATCGCGTTGGGCAGCGCGTGCGCCGCGAAGGCAGCCTGACCATCCGCGATGGCGGACTGCCGAACGCGGAGATCGTGGCGCAGAGCAGCGGACGGACGGTCACCTGGTCTACCTTGCCTTACGACGCGCGCTACTACACTGATGCGCGCACGCAAGGCGAGCGCGTCGCGCCGCCGCTCGGCGTGCAATCGGCAATGGCGCAGATCACCCTGCCGCAGGGCGACCTGCTCATCTTCCGCCTGACCGCCCTGAATTACGGCAGCACGCCTATCCGCACCATCGGACCGTGGCCCGGCACGGTCTACCAGTACGATCAGACTGACGCCGCGATGACGACTGCCGAGAATCGCGATGCGATCAGCGGCGCATGGCGAGTCGGCGTGCAGTGCGAGCGCTCGGAATCGTCTTATCCATGGCGCTGGGCGCTGGGCAGCCAAGACGAGCTGACGCGCGTCGAGCGCGACGGCGAAGTGCTGTGGTATCTGCAGCCGAATCAGCGCGTCACAGTCTGGGGCGCCGTGCGCATGACGCGCCTGATTCCGACGCGCAATCCGCAGAAGTGCTTCGCCGCACTGATCCACGAAGACGTGGCGATTCCGCCGCGCCAAAATCGCGTGGGCGAGATTGACGTGCGCCTGACGCCGCTCAATTGAACATCGGCGTCAAGCCCGCTTCTGTCACCAGCGCCTGCATCTGCGCGGCACTTGGCGCGGCTGTGAAGCGCGCCGCTGCATCCAGCACTTTGGGCAGCAAGTTCAAATCGCCGACCGTGTTCAAGAAGATGTTCGGACGGCTGAGCGTCCAATGCACAGCGAGATCGATGTGCGCTTGTTCGCTGAGCGGCTCGTACCAGACGCTCGCATGGCGCGGCGCGCCGTGCTGCCACAAGCCGCGCGCGATGCTCTTGATGGTCTGCACAGCGACCTGCCGCGCGCTGCACAGCGCCATGAGCGCCTCGAAGCCTGCCGCGTAATCGGCGTTTTGCATCAGCAGGTAATTATAGGGCAGTAAGATCGAGTCGAAGGCGAAGCGCTCGAGCGATTGCTTGTGGCGCTCGACGACCGCCAGATCGTGTCCTGTGACGCCGATGAAGCGCACCAAGCCTTGCTCGCGCGCCTCGATTGCCGCCTCTAGCGCGCCGCCAGGGCTCAGCGCGACCTGCCACTCGTGCGCGTCCACAAGATAATGCAGCTGTAGCAGGTCAACGTGGTCAGTGCGCAGGCGCTCAAGCGAGCGATGGATTTGCGCGCGCGCAGCGGCGTAAGTGCGCTCTTGAGTCTTGGTGGCGAGGAAGAAATGCTCGCGGTAGCGCGGCATCCACGCGCCGATGCGCAGCTCAGAGTCGCCGTAATTGGCGGCGGTATCAATGTGGTTGATGCCATAGGCGAAGAGCAGGTCAAGGGCGCGGTCAGCCGCCGCCTGATCGCAGTAGGCGAGCGCATAGCCGCCGAAGATCAGGCGCGTGCTGAGATGTTGCGTGCGTCCAAAAGGCAGGGTCGGTATCATCGGAAAGTCTCCTCTCAGTTCTGAGAGCAATTAGACGCCTGAAGGGAACTTGTGGCAAGTGCCAGAAACGAATATATTTGATTCGGGTTAAAGTGCGTGCATCAAAAGATTGAGATAGCCTCGATATTTGAAAGCGGTTGCACAAAGCGATAGTTTTTCATATGCTAGAGAGGTGAGCGCAGGCTTGCTTGACAAGCCCAGCGCGCTGTGCTACATTAGCGTGGCGTCAGATCGTGTAGGGACGTTGCACTGCTGCGCGATAGCGCGTGAGGCAAGGCTGCACGCTCGCGGCGCGGATTGCCATCCCGCCGTCTAAAGCACTGACACAAAAGGGAGATAGGCGTTGGCTAAATCACGGACTGAACAACTGGTTGAGCAACTACGGGATTTGCAGGCAAGCTCGCAAGACGTTGAAGCGGCGGCAATCGTCAGTGTGGACGGCTTGAGCATGGCGAGTGTGATGCCGGCGCACTACGAAGAAGATCGTGTCTCGGCGATGTCTGCAGCAATGCTCTCGCTAGGTGAGCGAATCGCCAACGAGCTAGGGCGTGGCAACTTGGACACTGTCTACGTCAAAGGGCAGAATGGCTACGTGATCTTGATGGCGGTCGGTCAGGAAGCCGTGCTGACCGTCCTCGCTCGCGAGCAGGCAAAACTCGGTCTGATCTTCCTCGACATGAGCCGTAAAGTGAAAGAACTGGCAAAGCTCGTCTGAGCGCATTCACACACTAGCAGCAGAACCATAAGACGGAGGGTTGCGTGTCTCAGGTAAAAGAACTCAGCGGCTTGTACTACCCGAATAAGATTGCCCGCATCTTCTTGATGGCGATGGAAGACGTGATGGGCAAGAACGGGTTGAATGCTATCCTCAACTTGGCGGGCTTGCAGCAATATATTGATAACTATCCACCTGATAACCTTGAGCGGCAGTTCGATTTTGCGCACTTTACGGCGTTACAAGTGGCTTTAGAGGATATGTACGGTCCGCGCGGCGGACGCGGCTTGGCATTGCGGGCAGGGCGCGCGTGCTTTGCGCAGGGCTTGAAAAATTTTGGCGCGCTGGCAGGCGCAGGCGATCTCGCCTTCAAGGTTTTGCCGCTCAGCGCCAAACTGCGCATGGGCTTGCCGGCTATGGCGAGCATCTTCACCAACTTCAGCGACCAGCTCAGCGTGGTGGAAGAACACGACGATCACTACGCCTATATCATCAAGCGCTGTCCGCTGTGCTGGGGACGCACGACCGATAAGCCGGTCGGGCATACGGCGGTCGGGCTGCTGCAAGAAGGCTTGCGCTGGGTGAGCGGCGGGCATGAGTTCCGCGTGGTGGAGACGGAATGCAAGGCGAAGGGCGACGAACACGGCGTCTTCGTGGTCTACAAAGAGCCGATCGGTTGATCTGAGCGCAGGCGCACTGCCGCATTCTTACAACAACAGAGAGGGACGGACGCGTGGCTGAAAAAGCACGGATCATGATCGTGGAAGACGATCCTGATCTCGCCGAGTTGTTGCAAAATTTCTTCACTGTGCAAGGCTACGAAGTGTTTTCGGCGGCATGGGGCGAAGAAGGCGTGCGCCTGACGCGAGAATACGTACCTGATCTGGTCATGTTGGATATCCGCTTGCCGGATATTGATGGCTACGAGGTCTGTCGGCGCATTCGCACGCATCGGCGCACGCAAGATATTCCTGTCATCTTCCTGACCGAGAAGCGCGACCGCGTGGACAAATTGGCAGGTCTGGAGCTAGGCGTGGTGGATTACATCACCAAGCCGTTCGATATCCAAGAGCTGCGCTTGCGCGTGCGCAACGTCTTGCGCCGCGCTGAGCAAGCGCCGCTCACCAATCGCGTCACAAACCTGCCCGAAGGCATCTTGGTGGAAGAGAAAATCAACGGCGTGCTGCTCTCTGAACAGCCATGGTCACTTTTGGCGGTTGAGGTGCGCGGCTTAGATGGCTTCCGCGAGACCTATGGCTTTGTGAACGCCGATGATGTATTGCGCGCCGTGACCTTGATGATCAACAACGCGCTGCGCGAGGCAGGCGGCGAGAACGACTTCGTAGGACATTTGCAGGAGAACGATTTCGTCATCCTGACCGATCACGCTAAGGCGGCGGCTGTGCAGCAGCGCATCGAGACGCGCATTCAGCAATCTATGGAATACTTCTATCCGATGAAAGATCGCGAGAAGATGCAACTGCCTGATGCTAGAGGTCACTTACAGCTAGTGGTGACGCCATTGCACTCAGAGGAAGTCAACCTAGCGGATTTTGCACGTTTGCGCGAAGAACTGGAGCGTCGGCGCGCTGCGCAACTGTGAAGCGCAACGCTTTCAGCTGAGCAGACGCTGCGCCAGCATCAGCATCTCGGCAATTGAGACAGGCTTCAAGAGAAATAGGTCTACGCCTAGCTGCTCAACGCTATCCTGCATCTGCCGATTGGCAGTCACGACAACCAACTTCATCGCTTTGAAGCGCGCCTGCGAGCGCACATAGCTCACTAACTCAATGCCTGAGCGTTCAGGCAAGGTCATATCCACAAAGGCGATCTGTGGATTGTGATCGGCTAAGAGCGCGATCGCTTCTGCCACTGTGCCAGCTGTGATCACTGTGAAGCCGCTCGCTCGCAACGCCTCGCTGAATAGCTGACGGATATCTTTATCATCTTCAAGCACCAACGCAGTTGGCATGTTGTGTCCTGCGCTTTCTGGACGGCTGAATATTTTTATTATAGCCTATCTGCGCAGCGCGCTGTGTAAAAACTGACCAATTTTTCGGTACAATCGGCGTATGTGCCGAAGAGACCTTGAGCTTTTGCCTTGATGAGACAGGCGACCGCGCTCTCGCGCCGACAATTCATCGCGCTGTTGGCAGCGCTAGGCATGTCGTCGCTGAGGCGCTTGCGCGCAGCTGCTGAGCCGCCGCTGCTGATTGACGCGCATCTCGATCTCGGCTGGAATATCACAGGCTACGGTCGCGATTACACGCGCAGCGCTTACTTGACGCGCGCGCTTGAAGCAGGTCGTGCTGTGGAGCGGATCGGCGGCAAGGCGATGCTCGGCTTGCCTGAGCTGCTCGCCGCGCGCGTCGCGATCTTGTTCGGCGT
>DAOTWB010000106.1:0-2306 GCA_034436235.1 Anaerolineae bacterium | reverse complement strand
TCAGCGTGCAAGGCAGCGGCTAGGTCGCCGATGAAAGCGCTAAAGACATCGCGCATGGTCGGCGGCAAGCCGAGATACTCAAGCGCAATGCCGCTGTAAGGCTGGTTGCTCGCAAATTCGAGCAAGCGCTCAAGATGCGCCTGCCGAAGCACAGGATCGCTGAGCAAGGTTTCGATCAACGCCGCATCAGGCGCTGCATCGCCGCGATAGTTGCGGATGAGCGGCATCACAGCATAGCTGCTGCCGAAGGTCACACCTGCCGGCAATGCGCCATCCAGCGCGCCTTCCGCGTTCGGCACTAAGCCTGCAGGATGCACGACATTGGCGATAGCCGCTACTTCAGGCTTGAACGCCTGCCCTGCCTCGATCACGACGCTGATGATCGGCGCTTGTGGCGCAAGCCGACCGATGAAGAGTGCGTCGGGCAAGCGCTGCACGCCGTTTAGCACGGCTGCCAGCGAAAGACGACCGTCAATCAGCGCGCGCTGCGCAGGGATGAACTGCCAGCGTTCCGCTGTTGCATCGTAGCCATACAGATCGGCTTGGGCAGGCTCGATGCCTTCAGGCAAAGCGAGCGTGAGCGTCAGCGACTCAGGCGGCGCGCCGCGTTGCTCTAGGCGATAGATCGGGCTGAGCGGCGCGATCGCTTTTGGCAATGCCGCGTGCGCTTGACGCGCTAGCTCGTCCTCAGACTCACGCGCCGCGCTGAGCAGGCTTAGACGGATATTCAACGTGCTATCGCCGACAGCGGTCAGGATCAGGTCACCGAAGGTCAAGCGGTTGCTGAGCGGCAGGAAAGGCGTGCCAAACAGCTGCTCGCCGAGCGAGAACGGCGGCAGCAAAAGCGCCAAGAAGGTCAGCAAAGTTGCGAAGATCAACGCCATGACGCTCAGCGCACAGCCGAATGCATTGCGCTCAGGGCGCAACGGCTGCGAACGCTGCTGTCGCTTAGGCAGCGCGCCGCGCTTCCCTGAGTCACTTCTTTCTGCTGCATCTGTCATAACGCTCGTTGCATTCTCCGCACCTTGACACGGCTTTTACAGCGCTGAAACAGTATTGTAACACTTAAACCGAAGAGCGCAAAACGACGCCTTGCCTATGGTCAGCCTTGCCGCGACAAGCTACAATCCGTCGCTGCTTTAACGCTGAAAGCCTTTCCAATGCCTTTGCACGTTGATCTCATCACGCCTGAGCGCCATGTCTTCCAAGAGCCTGCTGCCGAGAGCGTCCTTGTGCCGACTGCGCAAGGGCAGATCGGCGTCTTCGCAGGACACGCGCCGCTCATGGCGCTGATCGGCATGGGCGAGCTGCGCGTGCGCAAAGCGGCGGCTGAAGAGAGCATCGCGGTCTATGGCGGCATTGTGCGCATCTGTCATGATTGGATCACGCTCCTAGCAGACGCGGCTGAGTTCGCTCACGAGCTCGACTACGAAACCTGCCATTTGGCGCGCCTTGCTGCTGAAGCCGACTTTCAGAGCGATCCGTCGCCTGAGACGCGCTACGCATTGCAGCGCGCTGCTCTGCGCGAGCGCCTGGCGCGCCGCGTCCGCGACTTGGCGCTGCCGCGTCTGTACGTTGCGCCGCCGCCTGTGAATAAACTGCCCAAGATCGCAGCGCTCGTGCCGCCTTTGCCTTTCGAGCCTGACGTTCCGCACTATAAGCCGACTATTGAGGAAGATTAGTGTCGCTCAAACCTTGAGATCAGCTATAATTTCTTCAGCAAGCGTTGTAAAAAAGGAGTTTTGCATGAGCGAGCAACTGCACAGCGCCGTGATGCGAGCGCTGAGTACTGTGATCGAGCCTGAGCTGCACAAGGATATCGTCACGCTGAACATGGTGCGCGACCTGCGCATTGAAGATGGCGTGGCGCACTTCACCATCATGCTGACCACGCCTGCGTGTCCGCTGAAAGACGTGATGTACAAAGCGGCTGAGGCGGCTGTGTTGAAAGTGGAAGGCATCCGCGCCATTCAGGTCAAGTGGGACGCCGAAGTGCCGACCAGCAAGCGTGTGCATGGGCGCATCAGTATGCCGATTCGGAACGTGGTGGCGGTTGGCAGCGGCAAGGGCGGCGTCGGCAAGACGACCGTCGCAGTCAATCTCGCCGTCTCATTGGCGAAGGAAGGCGCGCGGGTCGGTTTGATGGATGGCGATATTCTGACGCCAAATGTGCCGATCATGCTCGGCTTATCGGCAGGGCGTCCTGCCGTGCGCGACGGCAAGATCGTGCCGTTTGAGGTCTTCGGCGTCAAGACGATCAGCATGGGCTTCCTGATCGATCCTGACAAAGCGATGGTCTGGCGCGG
>DAOTWB010000105.1:0-2320 GCA_034436235.1 Anaerolineae bacterium | reverse complement strand
GCCTGAGGCGATTCGACATTTCGCTGTCACGCTAGTGGATCGTTTAGGTCGCACGAACGCGATCAGCTTGTACATTCCGACCACTGTGGACGTGAACGCGGCGCTTGATACGACGCCGTATGTCGAGCGCACACTCGCCTTTCTTGGGCAGCGCTTTGGCGGCGCGACTACCACAACCATGAAGGCGCGCGGCGTCTGGAACAGCGCAGAGGTCGGCTTGGTCAGCGAAGAGATTCACGTTGTGCGCAGCTATGCCACACAAGCCGATCTCGATGCACATTTGCAACAGATTCTCGATTATGTAGAGCAGCTCAAGCACGAGTTGCGGCAAGAGGCAATGGCAGTTGAGATCAATCAGCGCTTGATGCTGATCTGAGGTGCGCAATCTTGAAGGAAGTTGTTTTTAGCTATGGCGGATAACCATGCGGTCGTTTTTTTGATGGGAACAGCCGGCAGCTCGCAATGGCGCGAGCCGATCAAGGCGGCGTGCGCGGCGGAAGGCATCAGCGTCTTCGATCCGATTGTGCCGAGCTGGGACGAAGCGGCGAGCCGCCGTGAAGCCGAGGCGTTACAACACGCGCGCGTCATCCTGATGGCGATCACAGGCGAGACGGCGAGCGTCGGCGCGCTGGCTGAGAGCGGCTGGGTAGCGCTCAGCGCGCTCAGACGGCACCAAGCCTTAGGACTGTACATCGATCCGCATTATACTGAACAAGCTGAGCCGACTGCCGACCTGCAGACAGACGCGCCGCGCACAGATAAGCGCGCCACAGATACAGTTGAGAGCGCCAGTCAGCGCGCGCGCAAGTTGGTGATACAGCACGCGACGCGCCTCGCCGAGCAGTTCCCTGAGCTGACCATCTACATCGCCAAAGACCTTGCCGATTTGCAGGCGTGGACGATCCAGACGGCAAAAACGCGCCTGCCGCGCGCGATTCGGCAGGTGGAGCAGCCGCAGAGCGCGGCGCTCGCCGCTTACATAGCGCGCCATCAAGCGCCGCCGCTGTGCGTCGCCTATGCATCGGGCAGGGTGAACATCATCGGCGAGCATACCGATTACAACGACGGCTTCGTGCTGCCTGCCGCCATTGATAAGACGATTTACGTCGCGGCGAACCTGCGCGACGATGACCTGATCGTGTTGGACTCGCTCGACTTCGAGAGCGCCGTCACTTTTCCATTGGCGCGCTTGCATGACGATTCCTTGCCGTCTTGGACGCGCTACATACGCGGCGCCATCGCGCTGTGCGGCACGCTTGCCTTGCTCAACGGACAGAATCCAAATCGCTTGCGCGGCATGAACTTCACCATCGCAGGCAACGTGCCGCTCGGCGCAGGCTTCAGCTCATCCGCCGCTATCGAGGTCGCCATGTTCGAGGCGCTCAGCGCGCTGCTCGGCGTGCCGCTCACACAGGTTCAAAAGGCGCTGCTCGGGCAGCAAGTGGAGCATCATTTCATCGGCATTCGCAGCGGCATCATGGACCAGCTGATCGCAGCCATCGGCAAGCCTGACCACGCTTTCCTGATCGATTGCCGCAGCCTTGAGGCGACGCCTGTGCCGCTGCCCAAAGGCGTGACGCTCGTCGCGCTCGACACAAGCGTGCGGCGCGAGCTGGTCAGCAGCGAGTACGGCATGCGGCGCGAGCAGTGTGAGCAGGCGGCGCGCATCATGGGCGTGCCAAGCCTGCGCGACGCCACACCTGAGCTATTCGCTGCCAAACGCGCTGAGATGCCTGAGGTGATAGCGCGGCGCGCGCAGCACGTGCTGGAAGAGAACGCGCGCACTCTAGCGGCAGCCGAAGCGTTGCGGCAAGGCGACCTCGATAGGTTAGGCGCGCTGCTGAACGCCAGCCATGCCAGCCTGAGCCAACTTTACCAAGTCAGCATCCCTGAGCTGGACTTGATGGCGGCATTGGCGCAACAACAGTACGGAGTCTACGGCGCGCGCATGATGGGCGGCGGCTTCGGCGGCGCCGTGATCGCGCTGGTGGCAGATGAGGCAGTCGCGCGCGCAATTGAGGCGGTCAGCGCGGCTTACACGGCGCAAAGCGGACGAGTTTGCACGCCATACACGGCGAAGGCAGGCATGGGCAGCGGCGTCACGTACTTGGGCGGAGTCGGCTGAGTGCGCGTCGCAAGGCTTGTGCTACAATTTATCTCTCAGGAGCAGCAGACGCTTCAACGAGGATGATTTTCTCATGTACGAACCGAAGCCTGAGCATAAGTTCAGTTTTGGCTTGTGGACGGTTGGCAACGTCGGGCGCGATCCGTTTGGCGAGCCGACGCGCGCCGCGCTGACGCCTGTCCAGATCGTGCATCT
>DAOTWB010000104.1:0-4092 GCA_034436235.1 Anaerolineae bacterium | reverse complement strand
TCAATCTGCGCACGCCTGATGCGCAATGGCTCTACAATTGGGCAGAAGTCGGGACGCCTGTGCATGTCCGCTACTAGCGCGCTCGATCACGTCGCGATGCGCATCGTAGAGCGCTACAGCAATCCGTCGCGCAAGGCACACACCTACCTGTTCCGCTTGCAGGCTGATGCATCGCTGACGGCGCTCGTCCCATTGGCGACGGATGTGCTGGCGGCGTGGGTAGATGAAGGTCACGGTCTGGTGCCGACCGCGCCATCGGAAGCTGTGGCGCGCTGCCAAGCCGCTGCGCAGATCAAGCCGCACGCAGAGCCGCCGCACAGCCTGACGCCGCATCAGCGCAAGCAGATGATGGCGCGCGCCATTCAATTCAGCCTGCGCGCCGTGACAGAAGATGAGATTGCTCTGCACTTGGTCAGTCGCGCCTTAGGCTTCTCGCCAAAGGGCGACCGCGAAGTGATCGAAGCGTGGCGACGGACGGCTGAAGGCGTCTGGTACTCGGTCTACCGCGAGCAAGCGCGCCAAGAGCGCGCGGAATAGTCGCTCAGCCTAGCACGAGACTGCGCAAGAGCAGGCTGGCTGCAGCAGGCGCGTACAGCCAAACAGCCGTGCCGATCAAGATGTGCGGCGCGTACGGAATGGCGAGCGCGCCGCGCCTTTGGCTGCGGTGGCGACTGAGCAGCCGCTGCAGCACGGCGACACACGCCGCAATGCCGCCGCTCAGCATGGCGAAGAGCAGCGCGAACAAAATGTACTCGCCGCCGATCAACACGCCGCAGACGCTCAGCAACCAAACGTCGCCTAGACCGAAGATTGTGCGTCCCACAGCCTTGCCGCGCACCGTCCTTTTCAGCTTGCCGTACGCCAAGCCGAGCAGCCACAAGCACACGCCGAGCGCGAAGCCGTTCAGCGCGCCGCGCAACATCTCATGCGGCACGCTGCGCCAGCCGAATAGCAGCCATTCCAAGACGGCGCAGACGGTCAGCGCGAGCAGCGTGCTTGGCAGCACCCAGCGATGCTCGATATCCACGATTGCGATCAGCGCGAAGAGCGCCGCGTAGATGTAGAAGAAGCTCACCTGTGGATACAGTCCGTAGACATAGGCGAGCAGCGCAAAGATCGCGACCAGCGCAATCTCAATCGTGAGATAGCGCACTGTGCGTCCGCTCACCACGCCTGACGCGACGCTTGTGATGCCGAACCATCGGCTGAGCGGCGCGCGCGGCACAAGCGGCGGCACAGGCGGCAAGCTGTGCGCGCTGCTGAACGGATTGCGGCGCGCAAGCTGGTCATAGCGGCGCGCAGGCAGATGATCCGCCAAGCGATTGACGACAAACGCCGTCAAAAAGCCGAGCAAGGCGGCGATCAGCACATGCATCCTATCATCCTTTGCCGAGAAAAACGCGCTATTGGCGCGGAATGCCGTAGATCATCACGCCGCCGCTCGCCTCTGCCAGCGCGATGAACTTGTTGTCGGGCGAGAACGCGCCCGTCAAAAAGCCGCTCTGACCTGCGCCGAGCGTGCCGCGCAAATAATTGGGCGACTCGATCCGAATCGACTCTACGAGCCAGACGTAGACGCCGCGCGGACTGCTCAACACGCTGAGCAGCAATGCGCCGTCCGCTGAGAAGACCAGTGCGCTCAATCCGCCGCCATGCTCAGTCAGACGGCGCACGCCTGCGCCGTTCTCCGCCGCTTGCACAAAGACCTCATCGCCGCGCCCGCCGATCAGCAAAAAGCGCCTATCAGGCGAGAAAGCCAAGCCACGCCGCGGATCGATCTCAGGCGCGCTGACGCTGTAGACCTGCGCGTAATCTGAGGTGCGGAAAACTTGCACCTCGCCGAGCGCGCCGATAGCCAATAGCGTGCTATCGGCATTGAAGGCGAGCGCTACAGGTGCGCCGCCGAATCCGCGCAGCTCGGCGAGCGCTTGCGCGTTGCGCGCATCGTACAGGCGCACGAGCGCGCCGCGCTCATCGCGCGTGATGACGGCGAGCTGCGCGTTGTCGGGCGCGAAGCGCGGCTGCTCAGCGAGATAGCCGCGTCCGGCGATTTGGTGCAGCACGCGCCCTGCCACAGCATCCCAGAGCCATAGCTCGCCGCCGCCGCCTGTCGTGGCGAGTCGCCGTCCATCAGCTGAGAGCGCCGCGCCGCTGACCGCGATGGCGCCGCCGCTCAGCTCGGGCAAGGGCGAGCGATCGGCGGCGCGCAAAAAGCGCACGCCGCGTCGCGTGACCAATGCAATGGTCTCGCCTTCGGCGCTGAAAAAGGCGTCCTGCACGTCGCCTTCCGCGCCGAACGACGGATCGGGCTGACTCAGCACCTGAATGCGCCGCCCTGTGTTCAAGTCCCACAATATCGCCACGCCAACGGCATCCACGCTGATCAGCCAACTGCGCGTCACGTCAAAGGCAAAGTGGTTGACCGTCGCGCTGTGTCCGATCAAATTGCCGATCAAGGCGAGCTTATCGGCATTGGCGGGCGAGATCGGCGCTGCCGAGAGCCGCCAGCCGACGTTCGGCAAGGTCGGCAGGGCGCCGCGCGTCGGATTGGCGGGAGCGGCGCTGCCACAGGCGGCGATGAACAAGCTGAGCGCGAGCAAGATACAGCGTGCGAGCATCTTCGAGGCTTCCTAAGGTTTTCGTGAGGCGCGCTGCGCGCGCAGCAAGGCAAAACTGAGCATCACGATGAGCAGTCCGCTGATTCCGCCGATCAGCAACGCCATCGCGCCGCTTGAGATCGGCGCGGCGCGCTCGGCTTGGACTATCGGCTCAACAGTCGGGCTGGGCGCGGCGAGGATCGGCGTGGCAGGGCGCGGCGGACTGGCGGCAGGGCTGCTGAGAACGCTCAACAGCAGCAACATTGCGCCAAATGTGACCGCGATGATCGCAATGGATAACACGAGCATTTGCCGCGCGGCTTGGCTCACGGTCGTCTCCTGAAACGACCGCTCAGCGCGATGCCGCCAATGATCAGGGCGTTCAAGGCGATGATGAGCGGGATGATCAGACGCAACGGATTGGAAGGTGCGCTGACGGACAGATCGGGCGGCACAGCTGTGCTGAGCGCGGCGATAGCCTGCGGCGTCGCGCTCGGCTCGGCAGGCGTCTGCGCAGGCGAGTCGGGCGCCGCGGTCGAGATCGCGATCAGGATCGGCGTCGGCGTGGCGGGCAGGAAAGTTGGCGTGTCGGTCGGCGTGAATGTGGCGCGCGGCGTGAAGGTGTGCGAAGGCGTCAGCGTGATGGTCGGCGTTGGCGTGGCGGTCGGCGGTCGCGTCGGACGCGGCGGCACGGCGGTCGGTGGCGCAGCGGCGCGTCCATTGGCGGGATTGGCGCGCTGAACAGGCGCAGGCGCGCTGCCGTTATCGCCGAAGACGACCACAAACCATTTGCCGTATGTGCCGCTGCTGAAGCCGACTCCGATATCCGTCCAACTGCCCAGCATGTTGTTGTAATGAGTCGGCGAGTTGAGCCACCAAGTATACGCCCAATCGAGCGTGGCAGTGCCGCCGCCGACTACATTCTCGCCGACTCGACCGCTATAGCCTGCCGCCGCCGCACGATCTTGCGGCAGAGAGCCGTTGTTCTGCCGATGCGGATGCACGTACGGCGTACTCGCCAGGTATTGACTGTGCGCTTGCGCTGCCGCTGCTAAGGCGGCGTTGTAATTGAGCGCGTTCAAGCCTTGTGACGTGCGCAGCGCGTTGATGCGCGCCGTGAGGACGCCTGCCACGTCTTGCGCCGCGGCAGGGCGCGCAAAAATGGCGCTCAGGATGAGCGCGCTGAGGACGATCTGACGCATACAGCGACTCATGGCGCTCAGTCTAGCGCAAAGCGCCGCATTTTGAAAGGAGCAGCTCAGCCTTTCAGCGCGCCTTGCAACATCGCTTCAAAGAAGCGCTTGCGCAGCAGCACGAAAAGCACCAGCACAGGCAGCATGATCACGATACAGGCAGCCGTCCAGACGTGATAGGCGATCTCGAAGCTGCTCTGAAAATCGTACAAGCCGACTGTGACCGTGCGCGCTGTGCCGTTCAGCAAGACGAGCGCCGCGAGGAACTCGTTCCAAGTGTCCACGAACATCAGCAAGAAAGC
>DAOTWB010000103.1:0-2554 GCA_034436235.1 Anaerolineae bacterium | reverse complement strand
GCGCATAGGCTGCAGGGAAGTCATTGACAGGAAAAGTGGCTACCAGCGCTGCGCAGGCGATCAAAACGACCCACGCACGCCGAAGATAAGTTAGCACGTCTTCTCAGCTCCTTCGGAAAGTCTTGTTTGCAAGGCGCTATTCTACCAAGTCCGTCAAGGTTGCCATAGTGTGCGCACAGCGGCTGCACGGCATATAAGCATCGCTTGTCGGCTGCTGCAGTTTTGTGATATACTTCACTTATGCGCTCCTGCAGTGTGACACAACAAACGCGCCTGTACAAGCAGAGCTGCCAAGTGCTGTGGCTGTATTTGGCGATGTGGCTCGCTGCATTCTCGCCGCTCACGTGCTATCGGCATGGTTTTTTGCCTGCGCTCCACGCAGCCGAGCCTGTGCAAGCGATACAAGACTTCCCGTTTATCGTTGACGACATGTGCGGCACAGATATAACGCCTGCTGCAGCGCCATCGGCTGAGCGTGAGCCGCATCGCCTCGCTCACAAAATCCTTCTGCTCTCTGCACTCGGCTGTTGGCTGCCTGCGCCTATCGCGCTGAGCGCGCCATCGCAGCTTGTGTCACATCTCTCACTGCCTGAGGCGCACTGGCACACTGCACATCTCCCTCTCCCTAAACTGCCGCCACGATAACGCTGAACAACGCGATCTCTGAGCTGAGCGTGCGTGTCAAAGCGCACGCCTTTTCGAATGAAGCGTGTGTCTGCTAGGTCTCACCAGCAGGGCTGAGGTTGTCGTCGGTGGAGAAAAACAAATGGATACACAAAAGAATGGTCGCTCTGTCCAAGCAGGGATCACCAGCTTTGGACTACTGCTCGCACTGAGCGTGGTGTCGCGCGCGTTGCAAGGTCTGCAGCCTGCCTTTGAGCCGATCCTGCTGATCTTTTTAGGCGTGCCTGCCTACGCGCTGGGCTACGCATTTTGGCAGGTGCGCAGCGCGCGGCGCACACGCACAGGACGCCTAGAGTCCGAGTTAGCGCTGGCGCTCGGCGATCTGAGCTTCGTGTTCACGGTCGTCGGGCTAGTGATCTTCGGCGCTATCAACGGACTCAGCCGCCGCGTTGAAGATGGCGCGCTAGTCGCCTTTGCAATTGTTCACCTGTTCGTGATGGCGCTCGTCTTGGGCGTTGGCTGGGCAGGCGGACAAGCAATGCGGCGCCTGACCACAAGCGTTGCGCGTGCGCGCGCTTTGCCTGCTCAGCCTGCAGGCTTGCCGCGCACGGCTCAGCGCGCGTTGCAAATGTTTCTCAATGCGCTCAGCGCTTTGTGGCGCTTTGTGAAGCACCTGACAGCGTATGCCATAACAACGCCATTTTTCGCAGCGCGAGCGCTCATCTCGAGCGTCCAAACCATGAATCGTTGGCTCACGCAGTTACGGGAGAGAATCTCATGAAACGGATGAACTGGTCTCAGCAATCTATTGTGATGTTCGCAATTGGTCTGGCAGCCATCGCAGTCTATATCGTCTTACTGTTGTTCAGCCCTGACGCCACAAGCGCTGAGCAGCCTGCTGCGCCGAGCTTCGCCGAGCAGATGGAAGCGCGTCGCGGCTATCCGCTGCGCGGTCGCGATATCTCAGCGCTGGTGCTGAACACACTCTTGCCGCCGCCGCCGCTGGATGCACAGCTCTACGAGGTGCGCGAGCAGCTCAGCAACGGCTGGACTGTGCCGATCAAAAAGCGTTGGCTGTGGGTGCCGGAAGGACAAGCGATTCGCCTGATCCGCGACTCGGAAGGTCGTCCGACGCTCGACATACCGAGCGGCACAATGTGGTGGAAAGAATTCTACATGCAGGTTGGCGAGAAGCAGTTCTTGGTCGAGCGCCGCATCACGCGCCGCACACAGAACGGCTGGACGTATTACACATCGCATCACTTGCCTGAGTCGGCTTGGCAGCCGCGCTTCAGCGGCGTGGTGAGCTTGCCGATGACGGCGGACGGCGCGATGAACTTCGTCTTCGCCGCCGATCAATGGCTGCCGACCAGCGTCTTTCAGCCTGACTTAACAGTGCGCCTTGAAGCGGACGGCGTAGAGTATCCGTACGTCTTTCCAGGACGCATTCAGTGCGCTGTTTGTCATGACGGCGCAGCCGGCGCTTATCCAAACGGCACGCGCGATCCAATTGCTGCATTCGGCTTGCATCCTAACAACCTGACGCCTGAGTCGTACCGTGCGCTGGTGCGGCGCGGCTGGCTTGTTGACACTGATGCCTTGCTAACGCCTGACTATCCAAATGGCGTGCCTACAGCGCAGGACGCCTTTGAGGCGAAGACACAAGAGTTGGTCGCTGTGATACGCAACAACTGTCTCTCATGCCACAATCCAAATCCATTGGCGCAAGGCAACATCACAGCCTTCGTCCTCGATCCGAATCGCGCCTACACCGGCGATGAGCTGCTCGAAGTGCTGAGCGTGCGCGGACGCATGGTCAGCGATCCGCAGCCGTTGGTCACGGCAGGCGCGCTGGATAAGAGCGAGGTCATGCTGCGGTTGCTCGGCGTGGAAGGTCGCCGCCGTATGCCGCCTGTTGAAGGCGGACTGC
>DAOTWB010000102.1:0-2253 GCA_034436235.1 Anaerolineae bacterium | reverse complement strand
ATGCTTGGTTTAATTGGCGCGCTTGTGACTGCGGTCAGCGATGTCGCTCGAAGAGCAGAGTAACGTGAGGCAACAATCTTCTATGAACCGATCCGATAGCCTTTCGCTTGCCGAAGGCGAGCGCATGGGTATCATCCGCCGCATCAGCATCCGTTTTGGCGGCAGCAAACCGCGCGAGCTGGAGCGCTTCCTCAAGTTTTTGGTGGTAGGCGCTATCGGCGCAATGATCGATCTCGGCACGACCAACTTCTTGATGCGCTTCGTCTTTCAGGTGCAAGACGGACAGCTGCTGCCAGTGGTCACTTCGGCGGCGATTGGCTTCACGCTGGCAGTCTGCAGCAATTTTCTGTGGAATCGCTACTGGACGTATCCCGACTCGCGGTCGCGCCGCGTGCGCTATCAACTGGCGCAATTCTTCGCCGTGAGCGCGGTCGGTTTAGCGGTGCGCGCCGGCGTGGTCGCCGTTTTCTCGCCCATCTTCGCCGATTTTGTGCGCTATCTCGCCGCGAATCATCTGGTAGCGCTAGACCTTGCCAGCAACGTGCAGTGGAAACTTGGCGCCAATATGGCGGTCATCATGGCGCTGGTGATCGTGGCGCTTTGGAACTTCTTCGCCAATCGTTATTGGACGTATAACGACGTGAAGTAAGCGCAGCGTGTGAGCATCGGCATTGATTACACGCCTGCGCATGAGCAAGGCGGCGGCATCGGACGCTACGTGCGCGAATTGGTCGCCGCACTTGCCGAACAGGATAGGCAAGGCGCTTATCGCCTGTTCATCGCAGGCGCTGAGCACAGCAGATTGCCACAGGCGCCTGCCGCAAATTTCCGCTACCGCGCGACTCGCCTCTCGCCTTTGACGCTCGCGCGCTTGTGGCACAGAGCGCGCCTGCCGTTACCTGTTGAGCTTTTTGTAGGCAACGTGCGGCTCTTCCACGCCACAGATTTTGTCCTGCCGCCGACCTTGCCGCAGACGCGGACGCTGCTCACAGTCCACGATCTCTCGTTCGCGCGCGTGCCTGAGTCGGCTGCGCCGCGCCTGAGAGCCTACCTTGAGGCAGTTGTGCCGCGCTCAGCACGCCGCGCTGATCACATCCTCGCCGATTCAGCTGCCACCAAAGCTGACCTGATCGCGCTCTACGGCATGCCTGAGGCGAAGATCACAGTGTTGTACAGCGGCGTGAGCAATGCCTTCAAGCCTGTGCGCGATTCAGCGGCGCAGGCGGCTGTACGCGCCAAATACAACATCGGCGACGCGCCTTACGTCCTGAGCGTTGGCACGCTGCAGCCGCGCAAGAACTACGCACGTCTGATGCAGGCGTTTGCCGCTTTGCCGCCGCGCTGGGCAGACCTGAAGTTGGTCATCGTTGGCGGACGCGGCTGGCTGGATGCGCCGATCTACGAATGCGCGCGCGCCATGCGCGAGCGGGTCATTTTGACAGGCTTTGCCGATGAAGCTGACCTGCCTGCGCTGTACAGCGGCGCGGCGTGCCTCGCCTTTCCGTCGCTCTACGAAGGCTTCGGATTGCCTGTGCTGGAAGGCATGGCGTGCGGCACGCCTGTGCTGACCTCAAACGTCTCTTCCTTGCCTGAGGTAGCAGGCGACGCCGCGCTCATGGTCGCGCCGCATTCGGTCGAGGCGATTCGAGCAGGTCTGCTCGCCTTGCTTGAGGAAGACTCAGCGGCGCGCGCCGCACGCTTGGCGCGCGGCTTCGCACAGGCGGCGCGTTTCACATGGCAGGCAGCCGCGCAACACTTGCGCGCGATCTACGCGCAGCTGCTTTAGCCGAGCTTGCGCAGCGCGGCGCGCACGCGCTCGCCCAATTCGGCGCTGCCGAGCGCAGGCGCGTTTGGCTCAGCGATATCAGCAGTGCGCGCGCCTGCCTCAAGGGCGCGCTGAACGGCTGTCTCAAGCGCCGCCGCTTCCTCGTGCAAGCTCAGACTGTGCCGCAGGAGCAGCGCTGCGCTCAAGATTGTGCCAGTTGGATTGGCAATGCCTTTGCCTGCGATATCGGGCGCGCTGCCGTGAATCGGCTCATAGACGCCAAACGTGCCTTCGCCGAGCGATGCCGACGGCAACATGCCTAGCGAGCCTGCTAAGACAGCCGCTTCATCAGTCAAGATATCGCCGAACATATTCTCGGTCACGATCACGTCGAAGCGCGCAGGCGTGCGGATCAGCTGCATGGCGAACGAATCGACCAAAGCGTGATCTACGCGCACATCGGGAAACTCAGCCGCCACTTGCTCAAC
>DAOTWB010000101.1:0-30533 GCA_034436235.1 Anaerolineae bacterium | reverse complement strand
GTGATCCTCGTGCCGCTCTACCTTGTGGTGCGCGACCTCGGCTGGCTAGATACCTATCAAGGTTTGATCATTCCGCAGGCAGTGAACGCCTTCAGCATCTTCCTGATGCGTCAGCACTTTTTAACTCTGCCCGATGACTACATCGAAGCAGCGCGACTAGATGGCGCCAGCGAGCTGAGCATCTTGTGGCGAGTCATCCTGCCGATGAGCCGTCCTGCGCTGGCGGCGGTGGCAATTTTCAGCTTTTTGGGCAGCTGGGATAGTTACATTTGGCCCTTGGTGGCGGTCACCAAAGAGAACATGCGCACGCTGCCGCTGGGCTTGGCAGGCTTTTTCGGCGAGTACTCCAGCGAGTATAATCTGGCTCTGGCGGCTGCTTTCGTGATGATGTTGCCTGTGCTGATTGCCTTCATCTTGCTGCAGCGCTACTTTGTGGAAGGGCTGACTCGTTCGGGCTTGAAATGAGCGACTTGTTATATCTGATCGGGCGCGTGGCTTCGGCGCGCAAAGTGCCTGTGCCAGATGGCTTGCGTCTGACGCGCGGCTGGCACGCTTTTCCTATCGTGCCGCACGCCGCGCCGACCTTGCTGCATTGGCATCACGACGGCAATCTCAGCACGGGCGAGCGTCCGCGCTTGCGCTTGAGCGTAGCGCTCGATTCGCGCGAGGAAGCGCTGCTTGAGGCGATCTCGTTGGCGAGCGGACGAGTCGTGGCGCGTTTTGACATTCGATATGCGCACGCTTTTCAGCCGTTTGAGGCGCTGCTCTCAGCGCAAGCTGTGCGCGAAAGCCTGACACAAGGTCTCGGTTTGCGCCTTGTGCAAGGTGAAGCGCCGCTCTGGCTGCTGCACGATCCGCGCGGCGACGCCGAGCCTGCGCTGATGCCGCACATCCTGCTCAGCACCAGCTCGGATCGGCTGCAGGCGTTTCGTTACCGTCTGAACTCGCTCGCCTCGCTGCAATTCTTCGGTTGGCAGGAAGGTTGCGTGCTAGACGGCTTGCTCGATATGGCGGATGTTCGCTTGATCGAGCCTGATCTCGCCTTGCGGACAATCGCTGCGCATTTTGCGCATTTCTTCGATGCCGAAGGCAACCTTGACTACGAAGATGATTTCAGCAAGCCAAGGCGCGATCTGTACGGCATTGAAGCCACATTGCCGTTCGCCGTCTTAGCGCGCACGCAGCCCGATCATCCTGCGCTCAAGATCGCTATTCGCTTTTGGGCATCGGCGCGCGCTGCCAACGGCGTTGTGCAAGATGACGGGATACTCTCAGCGGAAGGCAATTACACGGTCGCCTACCCGATGGCGCAGCTTGGCGTGCTGCAAGACGAGCCAAGCCTTATCGCGAGCGCGCTTGAGCAATTGCGTGCGCGCAAGGCGCTCTTCGATGGCGAAACCTTAGCGTTGCGCCTGCACAGCGACGGCAGGCGCACCTTTGTGAATTGGGCGCGCGCAGCAGCCTGGTATTTGCTCGGTTTGGCGCGCACGCTCGCCATCCTGCCCGATCCGCCCGCCGATCTGCGCGAGGCGTTCGCGCGCGCTGCGCAGTGGGCAGTCCGCCGCCAGAATAAGCAAGGCGTGTGGCACGCTTTTTTGAACGCGCCTGAGGTCGCGCCTGATAACGGCGGCTCGGCTGGCATTGCGGCGGCGCTCGCCATCGGCGTGAAAGCGGGCTTGCTCTCGCCCGCCATGCGCGAGCCTGCAGCGCACACCGCGCAGACGCTCAGCAACGCGCTCACGCCCGATGGTTTCCTGACGGGCATCGCGCAGGTGAACAAAGGCGGCGAAGCGCTTCAGCGCGATGACTACCGCGTCATCTCGCAATTTGGCATGGGCTTATTGGCACAGCTCTACGCGGCACTGGTATGAGCGATGTACGTGCTGGGCGTGGACGGCGGGCAGACTTCGACCAAGTGTGTGCTATTGACGACCGACGGTCGCACGCTTGGCGTAGGCAGTGGCGGCGGCTTGCTGCACTTGGCGGCGGAAGGCGGCGTCGCGCGCTTGAAGGCGAGCCTTGCCGAGGCGATCAGAGCGGCTTTTGCGGCTGCGCAGCTGCCTGTGCAGCCTGTGCGCACCATCGGTCTCGGTTTGACGGGCGTTGAGCGCGCCGATGCGCCAGAGGCGGCGATCGCGCGCGCCGTCGTCTGCGAACTTCTATCGGCAGAGCGCATTTGGCTTGAGAACGACGGCGTAGCGGCGCTCATCGGCGCGCACTTGGGCGCGGCAGGCGCGGTGATCATCAGCGGGACGGGCAGCATTTTGGTCGGTTTGCGCCATGATGGGCAAATTGTGCGCGTCGGCGGCTGGGGCTGGCTGGTCGGCGACGAAGGCAGCGCAGTCGGGCTGGGCAGGGCGGCAGTGCAAGCGGTCTTCCACGCTGCGGACGGCATCGGCGCGCCGACCTTGCTCACAACGCTGCTGCAGAGTCATTTTGAGGTGACGGAAGTGCGCGCGATCAAGCGTTTGATCTATGCGGCGTCGTTCGGCGCGCGCGGTTTCGCGGCGCTCGCGCCATTGGTCGGGCAGGCGGCGGCGCAAGCCGATGACGTGGCGCAAAGCATTTTGACGGAAGGCGCGGCGGCGCTAGCGCAGGCGACGCAGGCGCTTTACAAGGCGATGGACTTCGCTGAGCAGCCGCTGCCTGTTGCGCTGATCGGCGGCGCATGGGAACATGTGGCAGGCTTTCGCGAAGTGTTCGAGCAAGCAGTTCGGAGCCTGCCCGTGCGCCTGACCGAGCCTGCGCTGCCGCCGCTCTACGGCGCAGCGTTAGCCGCGTTGCGCGCTGCCGATGCCAATTGGATGCTCGCCGCGCAAAACATGAAGGCGCGCTGAGCGCTTTTGCAGCCGCTGATCAGCTTTGCTATAAACGCTGTAATAGAAATAATCTTTTTGTGAGGAAGTAGCTGTGAAAGCTCGTTCGCGGGCGCTGCCCGATTTTCCGCCGCTCAGCCTGCTTTTTCCGCAAGGTAAGCGCGTCGCCGCAGCAGCAGAGCCTGCTTGGGCGCGCGATCTGCGCCTTGACGATCTGATCAGCGTCTTCGCAGCCGAGCCGCGCTACGCCGCTTTCATCCGCCAGACGCTCACTGCGCTCACCGCCGATCCTGAAGTCATCGCTTGGCGGCAAGCCGTGCTAGACGATTTTCTGGAGAACGCCGCGCTTGTGCAGACCGTTGAGCAGTTGCTGCCGCGCCTTGCCGAGCTGCGACAAGGGCGCGCGCTGCTCGGTCAGCGGCAACGTCCGCCTTTGCTAGAGACAGCGGATCGCCTTGCCGAACTCGATCTGTTCATCAGCACTGCGCAGCTGCTGCACGATGCTCTGCAAAAAGCGACCTTGCGCGCCGCGGCGCTGCGCACTTTGCGCGATCAGTTAGCGCGCCTGATCGCCGATCCAAATTTCGTCGCGCTGCGCGATGAACTGCCCATGCTGCAGCGTCCATTGCAGAAGTTGGCGAGCCTGACCATCGGCGTGAATCTCGATGCGCAGCTGCAGCCGAGCGCCGCCGTGCTGCTCAGCATCAACGAGCAGCCATTTGGCGAGCCGCGCTCATTTTTGTCCAAGTTGATCGGTCAGCGCGCCGATCCAAACGACGAATCGCCGATTGCGCCGCTGCACACGCTGCCTGAGGAACGTCACTATCGCCTGCTCTCGCCGCTCTTCCAAGATTTGGAGCGCATTGTGAGCAGCGTAGTGCAGCCTGTGGCGCGCTCGCTCAGCAAGTATGTGCGCATCAGCGCGGCGCCGCTCACCAATCTTGAGCAGGAACTCGCTTTTTACCTCTCAGCCGTGCGCCTTGTGCAGCTGCTGCGCGAGCGCGGCATTCCGCTCACACAGCCGCAGGTTATGGCGAGCGAAGCGCGCCTGACGCGCATCGAAGGCTTGATCAGTCTGCACTTGGTCTTGCGGCAGCCGCAGGTTGCGCCTGTGCCGAACGATGTGCAGCTCGACGATCACGGTCGGATCGCCATTCTGACCGGTCCGAACAGCGGCGGCAAGACGACGTACTTGCAAGCGGTCGGCTTGGCGCACGTGCTATTTCAGGCAGGCTTGCCGATTGCGGCGCGCAGCGCACAGCTGAGTCCTGTAGACGCCATTTTCACGCATTTTCCGATGCCAGAGACGCAGCAACAAGGTCGCTTGGCGGAAGAAGCGGCGCGCCTGCGCCATATCTGCCTGCGCGCGACGGCGCACAGCTTGGTCTTGATGAACGAATCGCTCTCAAGCACAGTCGCCAGCGAAGCGACGTACCTTGCGCAAGATGTGCTATGTGGCTTGCGCGCCATCGGCGTGCGCGCCATCTACGCTACACATCTCTTGGACTTGCCTGACCAAATTCCTGAGATGCACGCAGCTGTTGATGGCGCGAGCGCGCTGTTCAGCCTTGTGGCAGGCGTGCGCCTGAACGCGGATGGCGAAGGACAGCCGACTTTTCAAATTCTGCGCGGTATGCCGCACGGACGCGGCTATGCGCGCGAGATCGCGCAACGGCACGGCATCAGTCTGGAGCAAATTCTTGCCGCGCGCGCCGATCTTCACGCCTCGGCGCCTAAATCAGCCGCCGATTGAGCTGACCAAGCGCGGCGCAACGCTTCGGCGCGCGCGCGTATGGCAGGCAGATCGTCGCGCTTCGCCAGTCCTTTCAGGATGAGCGCCATACGATGATTCTTAGCGAGTTTCTCGGCATAGCGCGCTAAGAAGTCCCAGTAGAGCGCGTTAAAAGGACAAGCGCGCTCGCCAACGCGCAAGTTCGGATCGTAATAGCACTGATTGCAGTAGCCGCGCGACATTTTTTTGATGTATGCAGCGCTCGCCACATAAGGCTTGGTCGCCACTTTGCCGCCATCGGCGTACAGGAAGCCGAGGACGTTCGGCTGCATCACCCAGTCGTAAGCGTCAATGTAGACCGACTTGAACCAATCAGTCAGCGCGGCAGGTTCGAGCGCGGCAAGGTTGCCGAAATTCACCAAGAGCATCAGGCGCGGAATGTGATGCGTGTAAGCGTGCTGCCGAACAGTGCGAATGGTCTCGGCAAGGCAGCGCATCGGCGTCTCGCCTGACCAAAAGAACGCCGGCACAGGATTGTGATGGTCGAAGAAGTTGTGCTGCGCGTAGGCAGGCATGTGCAGCCAATAGATGCCGTAGATGAACTCGCGCCAGCCGATGATCTGCCTGATGAAGCCTTCGGCGCTCTGCAGCGGGATGCCGCCGCTATCGAAGGCGCGCTGAGCAGCATCCGCAGCTTGGCGCGGCGTGAGCAAGCCGATGTTCAGCAAAGGCGATAGCACGCTGTGAAACAAGAACGGATCGTCAGCGCTCATCGCGTCTTCCCACGCGCCAAAATTGACCAAGCGCTCTTCAATGAAGCGACTCAGCCACATCTCGGCTTGCGCGTGCGTCGTCGGATAGCGGAATGGCCCAGGCGCGCCAAAAGCGTTCGGAAAATCGCGCCGCACTTCGTCAACCACGCTTTGCGTGAGCGCGTCCGTCGCAATGCTTGGCAAAGGCGGCGCCGCAGGTAAGGTCGCCGCGCCTTGCCGATTTTCCTCATCGAAATTCCAGCGTCCGCCGACGGGCTGCTCGCCGTCCATCAAATAGCCGAGGCGCTGCCGCTGCCAGCGGTAAAAATTCTCTAAGATCAGTTGGCGTTTGCCATGCGCCCATGCCGCAAAAGCAGCGCGCGAGCAGAGGAAAGCAGGATCGTCTGCCACGAAGTGAACGGCGACGCCTTGCGCGGCGAGCTGCTCAGCGCGCCGCCGCATGACCTGATCGGCAGTGTAGTCATGAGGCGGCACGCACTGAATGCGCTCAGGCTGATATTCGGCGATGTGCGCTTTGAGCGCTTCGCCAATGCTCGCTGCACGACGGTAATCTACGACGAAGCCGCGCGCGCGCAACAGCTCAGCGTAGTGGCGCATGGCAGATAGGATGAAGATCAATTTTTGAGCGTGCCAAGCCTTGCCGTGCCAGTTGGACAGGCTCTCGACCATCAAGACGCGATCTGCGCCTTGCAAAGCAGGCTGCTCAGCGTAGAGCTGCGTGCCGAAGATCAGGGCTGTGGTGCCAGGCATAAGTATGTGCCGCTCATCTCATCAACGATAGACAGATCATAGCTGAGACGGCGATCAGTGGCACATTTTTGGCGCATAGGCGCATAAACGACAAAAAACGAGCGCGAAAATTGCTCGTTTTCTGTCGTTACGTGCTTTGGAAAATGCGCAGCTCAGCCTTGACGCTGTTTGTGCTTCGGATCGGCGGAGCAGATCACGTACAGGTAGCCGCGCCGACGCACGAAGCGGCATTTCGCGCACATCTTCCGCACCGATGGTCTGACTTTCATAGCGTCACCTCCGTGCTATCACTACAAGTATACGCTACGCGAAGCCGTTTTGCTATAGCCAAATTGACCATGCGCATGACGCGCAGGACTATTGCGCGCTAGACTTATCTGCACTATACTAAGTTTAATATCTAATAGGATAGATGCTCTAGCCGTTCGTCGCAGTACGCAGTTATTGGGAGATTTTACGCTTGTCAACTTACACGCCGCTTACGTCAATACTCGAATCGTCTAAGCCTTTGCTGATCCTGCATCCAAGCTACCGTAATCGGTACAGGCTTTTGCCTGAACTCTTGGCGCAGCGCGCTGCGCCTATCTACCTGCTTGTGCAGGAGCAAGGCACAACGTGGCAGCAGCTCTGGCAGTTGCTGGCGCAGGCGCTCAGCGAGCAAGCCAACATCGCGCTACCTGAGCTGCCTGCCGATATTTCGGCTGAGGCAGCCGCCAAACACCTTTGCAGTCTGTTAGCTGAGCAGCCGCCGCATATCATCATCATAGATGCTATTGATAATCTGCAGCGCGCTTCATGTAACGCTTTCCTGACTGCACTAACCGATTATTTGCCTGCGCAGAATAAGATTGTTCTGATCGGACGTGCATGGCTACCCGATCTGATCGCTGTGAAAGCGCGCGCCGTCTGCTATCCGACCTCAGAGACGGCAATGCTCTTCGACTACGCCAATTTGCCTGCTAACGGCGGTAGACTGGTGGAAGTCTATGCGCAAGGCAACGGACGCGTTCTAGTGGACGGCGCAGAGATCAGCGCTTGGGAAGGACAGCTGCCGCGCGCGCTCTTCTACTTCTTCGTGGATCGCGGCATTGCCACGCGCGATGAGATTTTCCAGAGCTTTTGGCCCGAGCTATCTGAGCGAGAGGCTACGAATGTCTTTCACGTCACCAAGCGGAAAGTTCACGCGCTGCTCGGCTTCAATCTCATGGTCTATCAGAATGGCTACTATCGCATCGCGCCTGAGATTGACCTGCGCTATGACGTGACGCTCTTCCTGACGCAAATTCAACAGAGCGAAATCGCCGAGACCGAAGAGGCGATCGCGCTGCTGGAAAACGCGGTCAGGCTGTATCGCCAAGACTTTCTGGTCGGCTTGAACGCCGAATGGATCAACGCACGGCGCTCAGCGCTGCGCAATCAGCTGGCGGAAGCCTTCGGCGCGCTAGGGCGGCTCTACGAGCGCGCTGAGCGGCATATCCAAGCTATCAGCGCCTATGAGCGCGCCCTAGCAATTCAGCCTTACCGCGAGGATTGGGCGCGTTCTTTGATAAACCTGTACATCGTGTACAGGCAAGCCAAGCGCGGCATGGTAGTTTTTGAGCGCCTCGAATGCGCTGTGCAAAAGCAGACAGGCAAGGTGAAGCTCGATAAGCGCACGCAAGAGCTGGTCGCTAAGCTGCGGCGCTTGCGCTAGGGATGCGTGTGGAGATGGCGCAACCATGCGCTACAATCTGGGCGTTCTCTGACAGGTTTCCTACAACGGAGCTTTTTCCGATGCCTGAGGCAACGATTCAACGCGAGAAACTCGCGCAAGCCGTCCAAATTTTGCGCGAGCAAGACGTGGACTGTTGGCTGACCTTCGTCCGCGAGACCGAACACAACGCCGATCCTGCGCTGCGCTTGATCTCGAACAGCAATGTGACATGGCACACAGCGCTGATTGTCACGCAGAAAGGCGAGCGCGTCGCGATTGTCGGGCGCTATGAAGTGGAGAACTTCAAGCGCATGGGCTGCTGGGATGACGTGATCGGCTACGATCAGAGCATTCAGCCGGCGCTGCTGAGCGTCCTTGATCGGCTTGCGCCGCGCCAGATCGCGCTGAACTACTCTGAGAGCGATACGGCGGCTGATGGACTTTCGCATGGCATGTTCCTGACGCTACAGCGCTACTTGCAAGGCAAACCTTACGCGCTGATCTCAGCTGAGCGCGTGTTGAATCCGCTGCGCGGACGCAAAACAGCGACCGAGATCGCACGCATTCGCGCCGCTGTGCGCCTGACCGAGCAGATCGTTGACGCGGTGACCGCTACGCTCAAAGTTGGCATGACAGAGCGCCAAATCGCCGATTTCATCCACGCTGAGATGCGACGACATGGCGTTGTGCCATCGTGGGATGCCGGACATTGCCCGACGGTCACTTGCGGCGCCGAGTCGCCGGTTGGGCACGTCTCGCCTTCTGATCAGTACGCTGTGAAAGCAGGCGAGCTGGTGCGAATCGATCTAGGCGTAGTGTTGGACGAGTACATCTCAGACATACAGCGCGTGTGGTATGTTCAGCCGCAAGGCGAGACGGCGATCCCTGAGCCTGTGCGCCATGCGTTCGACTCAGTGCGCGCCGCGATTGAAGCGGCGGCGGCGGCGCTCAAGCCGAACGTGCAAGGCTGGACAGTGGATGAAGCGGCGCGGCGCACAATTGTCGAGCGCGGCTATCCTGAGTATCAACATGCGGTCGGGCATGGCATCGGTCGGACGGTGCATGACGGCGCGACCTTGCTCGGTCCGCGCTGGGAACGCTATGGCAACACACCTTATGGCGTCGTCGAAGCGGGCAATTGCTTCACGCTTGAGCTAGGCGTGCATGTGCCGAACTATGGCTTGGTCAGCCTTGAGGAAGATGTGCTGGTGACCGAGAGCGGCGTCGAGTGGCTCAGCGCGCCGCAAACCGATCTGATCGTGGTCAAGGCGTGAGACGATCACGGCAGGACGCGCTCAACAATTTGACCGCGCGCGCCAAGGACGCCTAAATCCACGCCGTTGAAAGTGACGCGCACGCCTGCCGCATTAGCTGCGCGTAGCGCGATGCGCGTGCCGCGATACTGCAAAACAGTCTGCGGCGCAGGCATTCCTTCATATACGACGGCGTCATCCACGATCACGCGCAGCCAAGTGCGCGCTGTGACCGTGATCTGAATGACGCTCTCGCCGCTGGCAGCCGCCAAGTTCGGATTGGGCAGCGGCGTTGGGCTAGGCAGCACAAATGGCGTCGGCGTGAGCGTTGGCTCGGCGGGCAGATCGGTCGGCACAGGGCTCAAAATTGCGCTGAGCGCGCCATTACTCTGCTCAGCTGAGCTTGCCAAGCCTGCGCCGATGATCGCCGCCGAGCTGATCGCGCCGAGCGAGAGCAGGATCAATAGGACGCCGACGAACGAGCGACGGCGCGCTGTTTGCTCCACAGCAGGGCTATAAACAGGCATGGTCTGCGAAATACGGCGCGGATCGCTGACCGTCTGTGGCGCACGGCGCACGCGGCGACGACGACCGCCGCTGAGCGCGTCTTCCCAGCGCGCCACGTACTCATCGCCATCTAGCTGCAAAAAGCGCGCATAACTGCGCAAAAATCCGCGCGCTTGGACAGGCGATGGCAACGCGGTCGCGTCGCCGCGCTCCAGCGCTTCCAGAAACTTCGCGCGGATTTTGATCGCTCGTTCAACTTCGGGCAGGCTCAGGTCGCGTCGCTCACGCGCAGCGCGCAGTTCACTGCCCAGTGTTTGCAGCTCGGCAGCGTTCGCCAAAGTGGATCACTGCTCAACTTCTTCAGCCGTTTGCGCTTCCTGAGCGGCGCGCTCTGCTTCGCGCGCTGCCAAAAAGGCGGATAGCTCTTCTTCGCGCACTACGATCACGCGCACGACGGGCGAAATTTCGCCCATGCGGATCGGCACGTCGTAGCGCCCTAGCTCGCGGATCGGACGCTCGCTGATGCGACGGCGGTTGATGTCTACGCCTGTCTGTTTGAGAATGGCGTCCTTGATCATCTGGCTGGTGATCGAGCCGTAGAGCTTGTTGTTGCTGCCTGCCTTCATGCCGAAGATGATCTCGATGCCGTCAATTTTGGCAGCGGCTTCACGGATGCGCTCGTTGATCTGGCTGCGATTGGCTTCTGCCTGATGGCGCAGCGATTCCATCTTGGCGAGATTTTCTTTGGTGGCAGGGATGGCGAGCTTGCGCGGAATCAGCCAGTTGCGGGCGAAGCCATCTGCCACTTCCACCACGTCGCCTGCTACGCCATGCTTGTAGATGTACTCGGTCAGGATAACTTTCATGTGGATGCCTTCCAAACGCGGTCGTGCCGTTCATACGGCGTTCAGACGCGCTGCATTGACAAACGAGATTAGCTTTTTACAATAATACCTGAAGGTCAGGCGAGTCTTCAAGGCTGAACTGACCGCTCGTCAACGTTCGGAAGCGCATCGCGCCGTCCCAAAGCACGATCTGCGAGCTGCTCAGCATGTCACTATCCGCTTCGACACGCCATCTGCGAAAGCGCCTGTTGATCGCGCTCACAGCGACCGTGCTGACCGTGCTGACGCTTGAAACTGCTCTGCGTTTGTTCTACGGCGCGCTGCCGGGCAACTTGCCTTATGTCATTCGGCATGTGCGCCTGACGCCATTCTCTGAGAGACGCCTTGTGGATTTGCCCAACACGCCTGACGTTGCTCGCGATCCGTTCGCGGCATGGCTCACACAAGATACGCGTTATGGCAGGCGCGTGAAGCCTGTGCGCGATCTGCCCGTGCAGCTCTCGTCTAGCGTGCAGTTCAAGCTGACCACATACGCATGGTCAGAGACGGGCATGGCATTTCGCACGCCGCTTGAGCAGCACATAGCAGCCGTCGCACTAGGCGACTCGATGACCTTCTGTTGGACGGCGCTTGAAGATTGCTGGGTCACATTGCTCTCGAAAGAATTGGCGCTGCCCATCGCCAATCTGGGCGTGCCCGGCACGGGCAGCTTGAGCCGCGCGCGCGTCTACGCCGATTTCGCTCAAGCGCACGCGCCGAAGTTAGTGCTGTGGCAGTTCCTGCTGAACGATCACTTTGAAGATTATCGAGACGCGCACGCGCTAGAGCGTCCGAGCGGTGACTTCGATGCTTGGCTTGATAATCACTCTGCTTTCTATGCGCTCGTCAAACGCTTGATCGAGCGCGTCAGGCGCGCCGATCCGACGCCGCAGACAGCCGATCTCAACCTAGTGACCGAGCGCGGCATCACGCTCAATGTCGCCTCTGAGTGGCTGAAGGCTTGGGACGAATCGGCGTACGCGGAAGGTCGCCAGCTTGGTCTGACCGCCATGCGCGAGACTCAAGCGGCTGTGCAGCAGCACAGCGGCGCATTCGTGCTGATCATCCTGCCAACTGCGGAAGAACTCTATCGCGAGATTTTTGAGCAGCACGCGGCAGATGAGCCGAGCGCAGGTCTGGCGCGCCTCGAGAATGCGCGCGCAGAGCTGCGCGCTTTCTGCGAGCAAGCGCAGCTCATCTGCTTCGATGCCTACGATGCGCTGCGCGAGCAGGCTTACGCGCAAGCGCTGATCTACCCTGACGATAAGCATTTCAACGCGGCAGGCAATCGCCTTTTGGCGGCTGCCGTCGCCGATTTTCTGCGTCAAAATGATCTGCTCCAAGCGAGGCAGTGAGTGAAGCGCCTGCTCAGCCGATTGGCGATCATCATCCTCAGCGTCATCTTCGCCATACTCTTGTTGGAAGTCGCCATTCGCTTGTCATACAGCGCGCTGCCCAGCGCACTGCAGATCGCGCTACGCTTTGTGCATCAGACGCCGTTCACTGAAGCGCGACTGGCGCCACTGCCGCTGTGGCAAGAAGATATGACCTATCAAATGGTCGTGACGCCTGAAGCGCGCAATGTGGAGCAGGTCGGCAGTTTGAGCGTGCGCTTTCGCGTCAATACCTACGCATGGTGGAACGGTCACATCGGCTTTCGCACGCCGCCGCCTGAAGATGGCGATGTGAAAGCCGTGGCGCTAGGCGACTCGCACACTTTTTGTTTCACAGACGAGCAGGATTGCTGGGTGAACTTGCTCTCAGCGCGGCTGGGCGTGCCAATTGCCAACTTAGGGCAGCCCGTCACAGGCTCAGAGAGCCACGCGCGGCGTTATTACAGCTTTGTGGCGAATCCTGCGCTCGGCTTGCGGCAGCCGCGCTTAGTGCTATGGCAATTCTTTGGCAATGACTACAACGACGATTATGGCTTAGCAGTTTTGAACGGCACAGCGCGCACGCCGCCGAACGTCGCGCCGCCTGCGCCTGCCGAGTTGCCGCTGGCAGCTTGGCTACGCCAATATTCAGCCGTCTTCGCGCTCTTGCAGGCGCTCGCGCGCGCCGACGATCCGCAGATGACGTTGTTCGTCGATCCGTATCGCGTCACGGCAGGACGAGTGGACATCGCTTTCGGCAGACCGTACCTTGCCGAAGCCTTCGATATGCGCCAAGCGCGCAACCTTGAAGGCGAAGCGCTCTCGCAGGCTGCCATCCTGCGCACACGCAACTTGGTTGAAGCGAATGGCGGACGTTTTGTCGTGATCCTGATGCCGACCAAAGAAGAAGTCTATCGCCATTTGACCGAGCCGTATCTCGGCGCGGCGTATCTCGACCAGTTGGCGGCGCCGCGCCTGCGCTTGCTCACATTTTGCGCCGCTGAGCGCCTGACCTGCCTCGACCTGACGCCTGCGCTCAGCGCGCGCGCTCAGCAGGATCAGCAGCTCTTCTTCGGCGATGACATCCATCTCAACGCGCTTGGCAATCGCGCTGTGGCTGAGATCGTCGCCGATTTCCTAGCACAAGACTAGTCGCTCAGCTCAGCGCTCGGCAGATAGATGGTGAAGGTTGTGCGCTCAGCGTCGCTCTCCACTTGAATTTGTCCGCCGTGCGCTGCGATGATACTGTGGCTGATCGCCAAGCCAAGACCGGTGCCGTTAGGCTTGGTGCTGAAGAACGGATCGAAAATTTGGCGGATGTGATCAGACGGAATGCCGACGCCAGTGTCTGAGACGCTCAGTTTGAGACACGGCGATGCATTGCAGAAGCCGTCAGCCGTCGTGATGGTCAACGTGCCGCCGCTCGGCATGGCGTCCATCGCGTTGATGACGAGATTGAGCAACACTTGTTTCAGTTGATCGGCGTTGCCTCTCACCTGCCGTCGCGCCTCAAGGCTCAGCGCGACCTGAATGCGCGCTTGTTCAAGCTGCTTGCGCGCCAATGCCAGCACTTCGTGAACGATGTCGTTCACGCCGAATGCGGCGAAGGTCGAGCGCGCAGGACGCGCGAAATCAAGCAGACTGCTGACAATGCGTTTGATGCGTTGCACGTCGCCCATGGCGAACTCGATCAATTCGCGGTCAACAGGTCGCCCTTGCTCAATGTCTTCGAGCATCAGCTCAAGATTGGTCAGCAACGGCTGCAGCGGATTGTTGATCTCGTGCGCGATGCCTGCCGCCAGCGTGCCGAGCGCCGCCAGTTTATCGGCGCGCATCAGCTGCTGCTCAGCTTTTTTCAGCGCTTCAGTGCGCGCCTGCACCATTGCTTCAAGGTTCGTGGCATGTTCCTGCAGCGCGCTGTAGAGCTGCGCGTTGTGAATGGCGAGCGCCGCCTGCGAAGCGACTGTTTCCAGCAAGCGCAGATCGTCAGCTGAGAACTGACCTGTTTTTTGACTAGCGACGGCAAGCGCGCCAATCGGACGCGCTTGGTAGATCAACGGCACGGCGATGCCTGAGCGAATGTCGTCCGCTTCGAACAAAGCGCTCAGCTCAGGCGTCAGCTGACGCATATCCTCGATCAAGACAGGCTTGCTGTGCTTGTTGAGATAAAGCGGCAGCCATGTTTGCACAAGCGTTGCGACATGGCGCAGCGGCTGACCGCAAGCGCGCCAAAAAGCAGGCGCGTCTTCAGCGCTCAAGAGCATCAAGATCGCCGCGTCCGCTTTTAGATGCTTGCAGAGCGCGTCCAGCAGATACTCCGAGAGTTCAGGCAAGGCGAGCGCGCGCACCAATTGCGCGCCAATGCGGGTGAGAATTTCTAACTGTGCATTGCGGCGGTGTAGCGTATCTTCCAGTTGGCGCGCCTTGATCTTGCTGCGCGCACGCGCGATCAGCTCGCTTGCATTGAACGGCTTCACAATGTAGTCATCCACACCCAGTCCTAAGCCGCGCGTCACATCGGATGCATCGCGCGCCGCCGCCGTCACCACGATGATCGGAATGCGCACCGTGCGCGAGTCCTCGCGCAGCGAGCGCACCGCCTCAAAGCCGTCCATCACAGGCATTTGAATGTCCATCAACACCAGATCGGGCAGCAATTCACAGGCTTTGTGCAGCGCTTCACTGCCATCGGACGCTTCTTCGACGCGAAAACCTTCGCGCTCCAGCAGACGCCGCAAAAGCAAGCGCGCATGTTGATTATCGTCTGTGATCAGGACGAGCGGCTGCGCATTACTGTTCATAGGTCAAGATTAATCGCCTTTCGTCTCGACCTCTTCTGGCTCGTCGAGGATCGGCAAGCCGATATCGAACAGTGTCGAGAGCGGCAGGCTGAAGTCAGGCAACAGCGCTGCGCTCTCTAGCGCGTCGCCTATATTGAGCTGTTTGACGCGCATGTCGCTCTCGCCGCTCGGATCGGGAAAGCATAGGTCAGCGCGGCGCTCGCTCGGATAGATCAGCCAAACTTCGCGGACGCCGAGCGCTAAATAGCGCGCTGCCTTGCGCTGCATCGCCGTGACCGAGTCGGAAGGCGAGACGACCTCAATCGCCAGATCAGGCGCCAGCTGAAAGAAGCCGCGCTTGCGCACGCCTTGCAACCTATCTTTGGCGATGAAGGCTGCATCGGGCACGAGCAGGTCAACAGGCGAGAGCTGAAAGCCGCCATCAGCGCCAGTGACAACGCCAAGACCGTGCTCGCGGACGAACGTGCGCAAATACGTCACAATCTCAACGCCGATGATGGTCGGCAGCTGGCTGGCAGGCGTCATCTCGCAGAGTTCTCCATTCAGCAGCTCAAGGCGCTTGTGCGCGTTCTCAGGCAGCGCCAAGAGCGCTTCAAAATCGGCGACGGTCATCTTCTCACGCGCGATCATCGGTCGCTTCCTCATCTAACTCATCAAGAATCGGCAAGCCGATATCGAACAACGTCGCGAGCGGCAAGCTGAAATTGGGCAGCAACGCTGCGCTCTCTAGCGCGTCGCCTATATTGAGCTGTTTGACGCGCATGTCGCTCTCGCCGCTCGGATCGGGAAAGCATAGGTCAGCGCGGCGCTCGCTCGGATAGATCAGCCAGACCTCGCGGACGCCGAGCGCCAAATAGCGCGCTGCCTTGCGCTGCATCGCTGTGACCGAGTCGGAAGGCGAGACGACTTCAATCGCCAGATCGGGCGCCAGCTGAAAGAAGCCGCGCTTGCGCACGCCTTGTAACCTATCTCTGGCGATGAAGGCTGCATCGGGCATGAGCAGGTCAACAGGCGAGAGCTGAAAGCCATTTTCGGGACTGGTGAGCAAGCCGAGCTTGTTTTCCTCGATGAAAAGCTGCAATCGTGCGCTCAGGCGGACAGTGACCACGCCCGATAGTTCACTGGCAGGCGTCATCTCGCAAAGTTCTCCATTCAGCAGCTCAAGGCGCTTGTGCGCGTTCTCAGGCAGCGCCAAGAGCGCTTCAAAATCGGCGACGGTCATCTTCTCACGTGCGATCATCGGTTCATTCCCTCAACATGCTTCCGTCGAGAGCTGCAGGCGCGCACAAATCTGATCAGCCAGCGTCTTGAAATCGCGATAAGCGTTTTGAACAGCCTGCATGTGCGAGCCGAGCGCGCCGTCAGCAGGTTTCAGTTTGAACATTGGCTTGCGCGCTTCCTGCGCCATCGGCACCAGACTTTGATAGTGCTTGATGATGGCGAGACGATTCGGATCGTCCTGAATCGAGTCAGATGGCTCGCTCTGATCGAGTACGAATCTGGCATAATCCTTAGGGATGCGGCTGATCCACTGTTCATAAGCGCGAATCGGACGATCTAAACGCATGATCGGCTGCATCACGACATAGCCAATCGGCGTGATGTTACCTTTTGGCAAGAGCAAGTCAGGATCAGGATTGCGCGGCAAGCGCTCCTGCCATTCGCCGCGCCACGCGCGCAGACGCGGTCCGAGATTGCGCAAGCCTTGCAACGAGAATAGATCAGGCGCTAGTGGCACAACGACATAATCAGAGGCGATCAGCGCAGCGCGATTGATCGAGCCTAGGTTCGGACCGAGGTCAACCAGCACGAAAGCTGCTTCGAAGGCTTCAGCGCCTTTCTGCATCACGCGCCAAAACGCGGATTGCACGCGAAAAGCGCGTTCATCGCGGTCAAGGCATTTTGCCCAGTCGCTCGCCAAGTTATCTTCAAAGATGGAGAGCTGCAAATCGCCTGCCAGCAGACCGATCTTCTCATCCACTTCTTCAATATACGGCACAACAACATCGCCTGTGCCGCGCCGCAGCGGATTGATCGCGCCGTACAGAGTCTTGGCAACTTCGCTTTCTGACTCATGCCACAACAGCTCGATCAGACGTTCTTCTTCAAGGAAGATAGCGGTCAAGTTTGCCTGCGGATCGAGATCGGCAGCCAACACGCGCTTGCCCTGCTCAGCGTACATCCACGCCAAGTGGTAGATGAGCGACGTCTTGCCGACGCCGCCTTTGTTGTTGAAGAACGCGATCACAGGCACGCTCATGGGCGTCTCCTGAGAATAACTCTCACAAAGCCTTCGACGTCGCCCAGCTCAAAAGGCGGATTGCCGTTTTGCTCAAGCGCAGAGCGCGCACGCCTCAGCCCGACGCCAAACTGCTGGACGATGCCCAGCCGTCTCATCATTTCTGCCAAATTCTGGTTGCGGTAATCCGTCGCGCCACTCCCGAAGTTCTCAGGCGTGACCTTGCCGTACAAGCCGCCCAGACTGGTGATCTCAACGCGATCGTCAAACCACTCCACGCGCACAGGCGCATTTGTGTTTTCATAATCCCTGTGAAGCAATGCGTTGATCGCGATTTGCCGTAAGGCTTCCTCAGGATAGTCGCTGATCCGCCTCTCGTACAGATCGCTCAGATCGAGCGCAGTGCTAATGTTGAGCCGAAGCAGGACGTTGAGACGCTCGGCTATCTCTGAGATGACGCCTGTGATGCGCTGAGAAGTCTTGATCAGGTCAACGTCCATGCCGTCGTAGCGCACAAACTGCACATAAGCGCCCGGCAAAAAGCGCTGTGGCTCCTTGCCACATACGAGGATGCCGAGCGTGGTCGGCTGATGTGGTGCATCGTAAGTGGCAAAGCGCAGGGAAGCCAACTGGTGCACCAGTGAACGATCATTTTCCGCAAGCACCTCTTGCGGAAAAAGGACAGGCAATAGCCTTCTCTGGAATAGATCGAGATCGAGGTCGTCGAGCTGCGCAAAAGGCACTGGACGGATATCGAGTGGCAAATTATTGGCGCGCTGTCGTTCGAGCAGACGGCGTTCGTGTTCGGCGCTGGCGAGCTGCGTGGTCGTGCCAATTCGCACGTAAATGCGCGTCTCGAAGCGGATAGGCGGCTGAATGGCAGGATAGACGAGCAGCACGATCACTCTGGCGCCGCTGAACTCGCGCACAGAGACTTCAAGGCTGGGAAAAGGCAACAATTTGCCTTCGCCTGCCATATTGCTCAGCTCTGTCAAGTCGCTGTCGCTGATCTCTAGGTTGCTGAAGCTGCCGTCATCTTTCACGCCGATGAAAATGACGCCGGGCTGTTTGTGATTGGGCAAGTCGTTGGCAAATGCGCAGATCGTCGCACGCAATTTATCGCGGTCGCGCGGCAGCTTTTCCTTGAACTCCACTCGATCCGACTCGCCGCTGCGCAGCAGCGCCAGAAGCGCCTCATCGCTCAGCATGTATTGCTTGCTCCTGTGCGATATATGCTGCCAAGTCGCGCAAGGCACGCTCGCTATAGGCGGCGGCGCGCTCACGCTTGCCGCGCGGCGGATCGTCTAGCGGCGGCAGGATGCCATAATTCGCCTTCATCGGCTCAAAGTTGCTCGGCTCAGCGTGCGTGACGTACCAACACAACGCACCGAGCATGGTCGTTTGCGGCAAGACGAGCAGTGGCTCGCCTTTGAGCAAGCGCGCCGCGTTCACGCCTGCCAGCCAGCCTGTGCCGATATTGCCGACGTAGCCTTCCACGCCTGTGATCTGCCCTGCGAAGAACAGATCATCGCGCTGACGGAATTGCAGGGTCGGCTTGAGCAGGCGCGGCGCGTTGATATATGTGTTGCGATGCATCTGACCGTGCCGCAGGAACTCGGCACTGCCCAAGCCGGGAATCATGCGGAAGACGCGCTCTTGTTCGCTCCACTTCAAATTGGTCTGGAAGCCGACCATGTTGTAGAGCGTGCCGACGATGTTATCTTGCCGCAACTGAACTACAGCGTACGGTCGCTTGCCTGTGCGCGGATCGCGCAAGCCGATTGGACGCATCGGACCGAAGGCGAGCGCGTCGCGTCCACGTTTGGCGAGCTGCTCAATCGGCAGGCACATCTCAAAAAATCTTGGGTCTTCGCGCTCAAAGTCGTGCAGCGGATAGGTCTCAGCGCCTAGTAGCGCGTCCACGAATGCCTCGTATTCCTCGCGATTGAGCGGACAATTGATGTAATCGCCCGCTTCGTCTTGTCCGCGTCCGTAGCGGCTGGCGCGGAAAGCGACGCGCATATCAATCGTGCGCGCGTCTACGATTGGCGAGATGGCATCGTAGAAATAGAGCGAGTCGCCGCCGATCAGCCGTCCGATATCGGCAGAGAGCGCTTCAGAGGTGAGCGGTCCGGACGCGATCACGCATGGCTGTTCAGGCACGTGCGTCACTTCCTCGCGGATCAGACGAATGCGCGGATGACTCTGAATAGCGGTGCTGATCGCCTCAGAGAAAGCCTGCCGATCGACTGCTAATGCGCCGCCGGCTGGCACTGCCGCTTGATCGGCGCAGCGCAGCAAGAGCGCGTTCAGAGCGCGCAGCTCGTTTTTCAGCAAGCCTTGCGCGCGGTCGGGCAGATTTGAGCCGAGCGAGTTGCTGCAAACCAGCTCTGCCAGCTGATCCGTGCGATGAGCAGGCGTGCTGCGCTGCGGACGCATCTCATAGAGCGCGACGCGCAAGCCGCGCTCTGCCGCTTGGAAAGCTGCTTCACAGCCTGCCAAGCCGCCGCCGATCACGATCAAATCAGGCGCCCAAGTTGCCATACAGTCTCTCACTCCAACACACTCATCTCAATTTTAACGGCAAGCGCGCTATAAAGATATGTAGAAATTCCGCCGCAGCGCTATAATGCATCTTTGCGGCGCATTTGATGAGGATATTTTGACATGCGCGTCCTTGAGCATCGTCGGCACAGCATCCGCACCAAGCCATCGCCGCACTTGAATCAAGACGGCGTCAGCCTTGCGCGGCGCGTTGGCGAGCGCATGGGCAGTTTCGCCTTCGTGGTCACCAGCAGCTTGCCGCGCGCTTACGAGACCGCGATCGCGATGGGCTACGCTGTGCATGAGCAGCGCGAGCAGCTGGCGCACATGCCTGAGTCGGTCGATCGTGAGCTGCGCTATCCGATGACGTTCGCCGCTTATATGGCAGTTGTTCGGCGCGGCGGCGCGGCAGCGCGTTACGCGATTGAGCAAGCCGCGTTGCTGCGCGAGCTGGTGGAGCGCGTGCGCGAAGGCGAGTCCGTGCTGGTCATCTCGCACGGCGCGATCATCGAGCTGGGCGCGGTCGGTGCGCTGCCCGACGCCGATCTGAGCGATTGGAATGGCGAGATCGGCTATTGCGAAGGCGTGCGCTTGTTTTACGAGCAAGGCGCGTTTGTGCGCGGCGAAGTGTTGCGCGTCAGCTAACCGAGCGCGACGACGAAGGCGATGGCGTGCGTCTCAGTGTGGCTCAAACTGACTTCCCACGTGGCGAGCTGCAATTGGCGCGCTAGGGCGGCGGCAGCGCCGTGCAACCTGAGGATCGGTCTACCGCGTGCATCGCAGTCTACCTCTAAATCTACCCAGCGCACTTCGCCAATGCCTGTGCCGAGCGCCTTGGCAGCTGCTTCTTTGGCGGCAAAACGCGCGGCAAGGCGCTGCGGCTGCTCAGCGCAGATTTGGCGCTCACGGGCAGTGAAGAAGCGCGCGTAAAAGCGCTCGCCGTGCCGTGCCAAGGCGCGCTGCACGCGCTCGACTTCGATCATATCCACGCCGATGCGCAGCACGATGTCCGCTCAGGTCAGCAGGAATTCTTCTTCGCGCGGCTTGGGCAGCAGATGCTCTGGAATTGGCTCGACGCGCGCCTCAACATAACGGAAGCGCGCCTTGATGCCGCGCTTATCGTTCCCTTTCTCTTCGCGCTTCTCGACGAGCGTGATGCGCAAGTTGAGCGTTGGCAAAGTGTAGCGCGTGTGCCATTCATCGCCAACCGCGACGCGGAAAATATCGAGGCGGCACTTCGGATCGAGATTGCGCACGTGCCATTTGGCGCGGTTGAAGCGCATCTTGGCAAGCCGCTTCGCCAGCTCGTCTATCTCGTACTGACCCATGATCACAGGCATAGTTCAGCGCTCCATCACTGTGAGTGCATAGAAATCGAGCGTAATTGTAGCACGTTCAGCGCGTTTTAGCGCGTCTGCGTGATTTTTGTCAGGTTGCGCGGCGCGTCTAGCGCGTTGCCTTTCACAGCTGCCACGTGCATCGCCAAAAATTGCCCCGCGATGACCGCTACAATCGGCGAGAGCCATTCCGGCACGTCTGGCGGCAGCGGCAGCGGCAAGTGCGCCAAGGCGAGCGCCTCAGAATTGGCGCTGATGACAGTCAGATCGGCGCCGCGCTCGCGCATATCGCGCGCCAATGCCAGCATATCGGGCAGCGCCGCGCCATCGGGCATGACTGCGATGATCGGAAAATCTTCTTCGATCATCGCCTTCGGTCCGTGCCGAAAGTCGGCGCTGCTGTACGGCTCGGCAATGACGTAGGTCAGCTCTTTGATCTTGAGCGCGATCTCGAACGCAGTCGCGTAGTTGTAGCCGCGACCAAGCACTACGCAGTGCGACATGAAACGGAAGCGCTCAGCGCGCTCGGCGAGGACAGGCGCGATTTGCAAGGCGCGCGCCATCAGGTCGGGCAGGCGGCGCAGATCGGCGAGGAGCGCGGCATTCTGCGACCAATGCGCAGCGAGCAAGGCGAAGGCGGTCAGTTGCGCAGTGTAGGTCTTGGTGGCTGCCACGCTGCGCTCAAGATCGGCGCTCAGATCGAGATGGTAATCTGCCTGCTTCGCCATAGGCGACTCAAGCGCATTGGTGATGGCGACCGTCGGCACGCCTTGCGCCGCAGCATCTTTCAGCACCTGCAAAACATCGGCGGCTTGTCCTGATTGTGAGACGCCGATCACGACAGCGTGCCGATAGCGCGGCGGACTGTGATAGAGCGTGCTGATCGAAGGCGCAGCGAGCGTCACAGGCAGACCGAGATGGATGCCGAACAGGTATTGTGCGTAACGCGCAGCGTTATCGGATGAGCCGCGCGCCGCGAGGACAACGTGGCTCGGATCGGCGGCGCGCAACGCAGCCGCGACCTGCGCAAAGTGCGTCTGATCGAGCAGGCGCGCTACTACGTCAGGTTGCTGATGAATTTCCTGCGCTAGGATGGAGTCGGCGACGTCGGTCATGCGGCGTCTCGCAAGCGGCAAGCGCTGGTGCGGGAGACGGGAGTCGAACCCGTATGAGTTGCCTCCTCAGTTTTTAAGACTGATGCGTATACCATTCCGCCACTCCCGCGTTTGCGCCTTCAAGTATAACCTGAAGCGCGCCTTGTGACAATGTTGGAAAGAATCCGCTTGAGCGCCTTATGTTAGAATCTACCGATCGATTTCTTCACAGATCACGGCACAACTCGTCTGAAGTTGTCTCAAGCTCAGTGCCCTATTGATCGGCTTTTGAAGCGTTGTGCGCTCGGACTGAGCCGCTGCCGTTCCAGAATAGCGCGTATTTCTCATCAAGCGCAGTGCCAAAGCCGAGCCCTTCGAAGAATTCTGGCGTGGACGTGACGACCAGCACTTGGCGGATGCCTAAGGCTTGAGCAGTCTCAGTGGCGACCTTGACCAGCGCTGCGCCATAGCCTTTGCCGCGCGCGCGCTCCGAGACCACAAGCGAGCGCAGCTCTGCGATCTTGCGGCTGTAAATCTCTAGGCAGCATGTGCCAACGATCTCGCCATCCTCAACAGCGACCCACCACGTTGGCAGCAGCTCGCGAATCTCTTCATCTGTGCGCGGCAACACTTTATCGAGATTCGCGTTGATCAGGCGCTGAATGGCAGGGATATCCTGCTCAGTCGCAAGGCGCACGCCGCTCAGCGCAATGTGATTCGAGCTAGGAAGCGGTTGCATGTGAACTATGGCTGCCAGCTGGCGCGGTAAGCGCGCACGTCAGTCTTGCCGCCTTCAAGGTAGCGGCGCACAGCTTCAACAGGCGCTGTGGCGCGATATAGAATGACGGCTGAGTCGGCGCAATCAGTCACGGTCAGTTGAACTGCTTTCATAGAGTCGCCAACAGTTGCCACATGCTCAGCGGCGATCTCCATCGCTTCATATACGCGATTTTGCAGCGCTCTGCCAGAGCTGCCACAGACTGTCAGGCGGAAAACATCGCCGTCGCGCTCAGCAGCCGCGCCTGCGAAGCCGCTCGCGGCGAGTCCTTGTTGCGCGTTGCGCAACGCCTGCGTAACAGGATCGGGCGCGAGCGCTGGCGCTAACACAGCCACCAGCGCGCCAATGGCAATCACGACGACCAACAGGCTGAAGATCGCCCAGATCGGCGAGCGTCTATTGGCGCGCCGCTCAGCGGCGTACGGATCGTAGGCAGGCACCTCAGGCGCAAGGCGTTGCGGCTTGGGACGCCGCTCGCGCGCAGGCTCAGCAGCAGCAGCTGGTGCAAGCACAGGCTCGCTGTGAGCTTCCTCAAAAGTGGTCGGCTCTTCCTTACGGCGTCGGCGTCTGCCGCGCGGCTTCTCTTCCTGCTGCGCAATCTGACCGACAAAAGCAGGCTCGCCGCTGAAGATAGCGTCCAGCTCAGCTTCAACACTTGGCGCAGCAGGCGCGGACGACTCAGCCGCAGGCTCAGTTTGCTCAGGCGCAGGCGCAGGCGCTTCGCTGAAGAATGCATCCATCTCGGCGGTCGGCTCGGCGAAGTCAGGCAATGGCTCGCTCTGAGCGCTGAAATCGAACGTGCTAGATTGCGCAGGATCGAACTGGGCGTAAGCAGATGTTTCAGCAGCTGGCGGCTCAACTTCTGCGCCGAAGAAGGCTTTCAAATCTTGCTCTTCAGCAGCGGTGATCGGCACGCCCATGCGCGCTCTGCCGCCGAAGAGCGCATCGAGGTCAACTTCTTGCGCATCGTCAGTTTGCGGCACCGACCACGCTGTCACGCCGAAATCTTCTTCAGTCCGCGCAGGGCGCGCGCTCGGCAACTCGGCAGCAGGTGACTGCGCCAGCAGATCGTCAATGTTGAAATCGCCCATGTCGAAGGTGGTTTGCTCAGGCGCCAAAGCAGGATACTCTGCGATCAGCTGATTGTAGGCTTCGCGCGCTTCGGCGTGGTCAGGGCGCAGACGCAGCACGTTGCTCAGCGCTTCTGCTGCATCAGCAGGCTCGCTGACGGCGTTCGCCATCAGCCACCAGGCATCCGCGTTGTCAGGATTATCCCTGAGGACGCGCCGCAAGATGGTGATCGCTTCGTCAAGCCGCTCTTGCTGAATGTAAGCGTATGCTTGCTTCAGTTGATTGCGCGTTTCGTTCGCCATGCGCCGAGCCTTTCTTCCGCACGCTATTTGATGAGCGCCGCTCCTATTTTGTCATTATAGTGAGGCGCGGCACTTTGCGCAAACTGTCAATCGGGCAAGGCGCGCCATGCTGCCATAGCGAGCAACTGACCGCCAATACGCGCCGCGACCTGCGCATCGTCCGCCGCCTCGACGATGACTGCAATCGCCAATGCGCGACCGTCGGGCAAGTCCACGAAGCCGATCAGCCAGCTATTCTGGCTCGCGCCTGAAAATGCCTGACTGGCGTGTGCGTAGAGCATCACCTCAGGCGGAAAGTTGAATTGCGCCGCCGCTTGCGCGCTGCCGATCAGCACAGCTTCGCGCAATGCAGCGCGCATACGCCCTGCCGCTTCGCGAGTCATGGCAGCGCGTTCCAGCGCAGCGCGTGGCAGGACTTCCCACGTCTCAGAGTCGGGTGCGCGCAGCGCCTCGGCAATGTAAGGCGTCACCACATTGCCATAGTTGGCGATGCCGCTCGCCACAAGCGCCATTTGCAATGGCGTGGCACGCAAATCGCCTTGACCGAGACCAGCGCGCAACCGATCTGACGGATCGCGCAGCGCGTCGAGCGGCGTGCTGCGCAGCTCAGGCGCTGTTGGATAGCCGTTCAGACGCGGCGCGCTCAGCAGACCAAAGGCGCTGATTTTCTCTTGAACTTCGGCAGGATATTGGACGGCGAACTCGGCGAACAAGTTTGGGCAGCTGCGCGCCAGAGCGCTTTGCAGGCTCTCAATCGGCAGCGGCGACTCTACAAGGCAGCGCGCCGTGAAGTCATCGAGCGCGACAGGCAATGCAGCCGAGTCAAACATCTGCGGTTGCAAGGCAGGATTCGCCAACATGGCTGAGTAGATCACGAGCTGCAACGCGCCGCCCATCTGATACGTGCCTTGCAAGGCGCGGTTGAGCAGCGGCGCGCGTGGATCGCTGCGCAGGCGCTCCCAATCGGCGTCCAGCGTGTTCGGATCGTAGAGCGGCGCGCTGTAGAGCGTCCAGACGGCGCCGCTCGGCACTTCCAGCAACACGAGCGCGCCACTGGATGTGCCAAAGGCTTCTGCAGCTGCCGCTTGCAAGCTCGCATCTATCGTCAGGCGCAAATCGTCGCCGCGCGGCGAGCGATTGAGCAACTCGCCAAACACAGCCGACCATAAGTCCATGCGCGCCGCGCCGCGCAAGGCGCGATCGAAGGCGAATTCTGCGCCGCTGCTACCGTAGATCAAGCTGTAATAGCCTGTCGCGCTGAATGCGGACGCCTGTGGATAGACGCGCCGCTGCGCCATTCTGCCTGAAGGCAAGCGCACAGTCGGCTCTGAGCGCGCTAAGACGATCTGATTGCGATCTAGGATGCTGCCGCGCAGGATGGCGCGCTCGTCCTCAATGCGACGCGGATTGTCGGCGCGCGCACGCAATGTATCGCGCTCAATGGCGCTCCAGTAGGTCAGGTTGAGCGCGACGATCAGAAAAGCGATCAGGCTGCCAACAGCGATATTCTGAATGCGTCCGCTCATAGCGCGTCCCTAGCGGCAGCGCGCCGTTGAAACAAAGCGCAAGCTGCCATCTTCCGTCACAAGCGCTGCCGTCTGTGCCTGCGCATTCCAATCGAGCGCCGCGATTGGCGCCGTAAGCACAATCTCGCCATATGACACACTGTCCGTGAAGCACAACAAGCGCCGAGCCAGCAAGACGAGCACTTGTGAGCCGTCCATATGCCACACGGCGCGCCGAACAGCCTCGCTTTCGCTCAGCGGCAGATAGAGCGGCGAGTAGCGTTGCCTAGTTGGCTGCCAAGTGAACACTTCAAAAAGCGTGACGACGCCGATCTGATCGGCAACGCGCTGCAAAGCGGATGGCGGACGCAGCTCAGCAGCGTAGCGCTGCTTCAGCGCGCCTGAAGCATGATGAATCGCCAAAAAGCCTTGCTCATACGCGCCGCGCACAGCGCCGCCAACTGCTAAGTCGTCTGCGCGCCACGCCAGCGCAGTCACAACGCCTTCAGCCGACCACGCAAAACTGACCGAGAGCGGCTCGACCTGCCACACGCGCACGCGATCGTCGGCAGCGCTAGCGAGCGCCGTGCCATTCGCGTGCCATGCCACAGCGCGGATAGCTGCGCTGTCCGCCTTGCTGCATTCTTGCGTGAAATGCACAGCCGACCACAAGCATAGCCTGCCGTCCGCGTCGCCTGTGGCGAGCAAGGCGCCTTCAGGTTGCCACGCCAGTGCGGTCAGCGCAGCGCTTCCGTTGCCCAAGACCGCCAAGAGCGCCTGTGTGCGCGCATCGTAGAGATGCACCTGCGTTTGCGCGCTGAGCGCGATCACGCCTAGCGTAGCGTTCCACGCTAAAAGCGATTGCGCTTTGGCGCGCCCTGCCGTGCTGTCGCTCAGCAAGGCGCTGAGCAGGATGAGCGCGCTAATCCATCTCATAGCCGCCATCAATGTTGAGCGCTTGTCCTGTCAGGTAATCCGACTCAGGCGCGCATAAAAAGGCTACGACGTGCGCTACATCTTGGCAGGTCGCGGCGCGGCGCAGCGGCACTTTTTCGTCAACGCGCTGCTGCAACCAAGCGCCTTTTGGCAAGCCGCGCCGTTGCTGACCTTCCACAAGGTCTATGTAGTCCCACATCGGCGTTTGAACCAAGCCAGGACACACAGCGTTCACGTTGATGTTGTAAGGCGCAAGGCGCAAGGCAGCGCTCTGCGTGATGCTGATGACCGCCGCCTTTGAAGCGGCATATTGCGGCGCGTTGGCTCTGCCGCGCCGTCCCGTGACCGAAGAGATGTTAACGATCTTGCCGAAGCTGCGCGGCGCGCGCCCTGCCGCTTTGATCGCCTCTGGCACTTGCGCGATCATCTGCGCTGCCACGCGCTGCAAGGTGAAGAACAAGCCTTCCACGTTTGTATGCATCAACCAGCGCCACTGCTCAGGCGTGATCTCCATCAAATCCACGCGCTCATTGACGCCTGCGTTATTGATCAGGATGTCAACGCGACCGAAATGCGCGGCGACCGCTGCGACCATATCGCGCACTGCCGCATGATCGCCGACGTCCAGAGCGTACACTTGCGCTTGGACGCCGAATGTGCGCACTTTCTCAGCCGTGCGCTCAGCCGTCTCAGGATTGATCTCAGCGATGACGATGTGTGCGCCTTGTTCGGCGAAGTGTAGTGCGATTGCCTCGCCAATGCCCTGCCCAGCGCCTGTGACAATCGCCACTTTGTCTTGAAAACGCTTGTTCATCTGCTTTCCAATCGCGGCGCGAGCAAAAGATTGCTAGTCGTCCGCGTCCGCTGTCTCAGCGCTCGATCCATCGCCGTCCAGTCGCAGCCATGTGCGCCCGACTCTGAAGAGCGTATCAGGCGCGATCTCACAGCGCGTTTCCACCTCAAGGACCTCTTCGCGAAGCCCTACGAACGTGCGATTGCGGCTTTTTTTATCCACAAGGAAGAAGCGATCCGTGTTCGGCTCGTAGATGAGATGTGCGTGCGTGCGCGAGACCTGCTGATCGTAGCCGATGCTCACGTGCAAGCCGTGGTTGCGTCCGATGGTGATGGTCAGCTCGCCGCCGTCTTGCGGCACTTCCCATGAGAGCGTCTTGCCGTCCAACGGACCGCTCATGAAAGTGATAGAGATCGCTTTGCGCATAACTCCAAGCTACTCACTAGTGATCGCTGTTGCGTTTTTGGCGCGCTTCACGGCGTTTCAAGGCAGCCGCCTTGAACTCAGGCTTGAGCGATAGCGCACAATTCAAGGCGCGAATTGCCTCAGCGTAGTCGCCGCTCTCGATCAGCGCTGCGCCATAATTGTACCAGAACCAAGCGCTTTTAGGTTGTAACTGAGTCGCTTGTTTCAACGCCTGCAGCGCCGCCGCCTGCTCGCCGAGCGCAAGGTGAACCAAGCCTGCACCTTCCCAGGCTGTTGGCAGGCTCGGCGCGATTTGTCGCGCCGTGTCAAAGCAGGCTAACGCTTCTGCATAGCGCCTCAGCTGACGGAGCGACTCGCCGCGCTGCGTCCACAGCTGCGCGGCATGTTGTGGCTTGCTGATCGGCAACGCTAAGCCGTCAAGGCAGGCTTGCAGCGCTTCTTCGTGCCTGCCCAGCCGTCTCAAAAGGCGCGCTGCGCTCAAATGATACCACGCTGTGTGCGGCGCGCATTGCACTGCGCGCTTGTGCGCCTCAAGCGCCTCTGGCAAGCGTCTCAAGCGCTCCAGCAGCGTGCCGCGCAGATAGTGTGCCCATGCGTCATCAGGCGCGGCGCTGATCGCCTGCTCGCACAGAGCGAGCGCTTCAGCGAGCTGTCTGCGTCTCGCCTGTAGCACAGCCAATTGTGTGCAATACCAAGCCTGAGCAGGTTTCAAGTCAATGGCGCGTTGCCATGCTGCCACTGCATCGTCGTAGCGCCGCAACTGTTTCAAGGCGAGCGCGCGCTTTGCCCACAGCCACGCTAGATTGTCGCGTTGTTGCAAGGCGCGCTCAAAGGCGTCGAGCGCTTTGGCAGCGTCGCCGTCTCGCAAATACGCCACGCCTAGCCGCGCGCGCGCGATCAGGTCATCAGGATGCTCGGCAAGCACGCCTTCGAAGGCGTGCGCAGCCTCAGCGTAGCGCTTCAAAGCCAAAAGCGCCAATCCTTTGCCCATCAGCGCCGCCGCTTGCTGCGGCTGACGCGCCAGCACCTTCTCATAGGCATCGAGCGCTTCAGCAGGACGGTTGTGGTGCAAGTGCAGGCGTCCGAGACGCAGCAAGATGGCGATGTTCTCAGGACGCAGCCGTCTTGCCTGCTCCAAAGCCGATTGCGCCTCAGCGACATCGCCATTGTTCAAGTAGATATCAGCGAGACGCAGCCAAGTTGAGACATCCTTCGGCAGCAAGCGCGACGCCCCTAGAAAAGCGCTGGTCGCCTCAGCGTATTGCCGCAGCGCGCTGAGCGCCTCGCCGCGCCCGATCAGCGCTTCGCCTAGCTCGCGGTCAAGCTGTAGCGCCTGTTCAAAAGCTGCTAACGCCTCGCGCGGCTGTTGCAAGCGCAGCAAAATGCGTCCGCGCAAGACGTGACTCAAGGCATGGTCTGCGTCAATGCTGAGAACAGCTTGAATGCCTTGAAGCGCCGCCTCGAGCTGTCCGCGCTCTAATAACAAGCGCGCATGATTGTAGGCTGCCCAGACATCGTAAGGATTGATCTCAGCAGCCCGCGCATAAGCAGCCAGCGCTTCATCGTATTCTTCCAAGCGTTCGTGGACAATGCCTTTGTTGTACCATGCCCATGCGAAGGCAGGTTGCAAAGCGAGCGCGCGCTCAAACGCCGCCAAGGCGTCCGTGTAGCGCTTGAGCAAGCGCAGCACGCGCCCTTTGCGCGCCCAAATCCACGCCGAGTTGGAATCGAGCGCCAATGCCTGTTCATAAGTGGCGAGCGCGCTCTCATAGCGCTTGAGTTCGGTCAAGCTGTACGCTTTGTCCATCAGCTCATCGCGCTGCATAGCAACAGGACTGCTCTCCAGTTTTGGCGGCTGACCTGTGAGCGCGTGATAGCAGCGCGCCAGCTCCTCGCGCAGCGCTTGCCAAGTTTGCGGTCGCGCTTCGCGCTGAACCTGCAGGCAGCGCAGCGTCAGCTGTTGCACGTCTTCGGGCAGCTGCTCGGCAAGGTGCGGCGGAAAACTGATCGGGCAGCTGTGCAGCGTGCGCAGCGTCTGAATATTGCTGGCGCCGCCGAACAAGCGGATGCCTGTCAGCATTTCGTAGAGAATCGCGCCGAAGGCGAAGATATCGGCGCGCGCATCGAGCGGCTGCAAGTGCGGTGTGTACTGCTCAGGCGCCATGTAGACGAGCGTTCCCATCACTCTGCCCGTCTGCGTCAGGCGCGCTTCAGCGAGCTGCTGGAACTGCTCAGGCGAGAGCAGCGGCATTTCCTGCGAGTCGGTCAGGCTATCGAAGGCGCGTCCGAGTCCAAAATCGGTCACTTTGGCGACGCCATCGTGGCGTACAAGGATGTTGGCAGGCTTCAAATCGCGATGGACAAAGCCTTCCTTCTTGGTGACGGCGTGCGCCATGCCATCGCAGATACCTAAGGCGATCTCAAGGCTCAGTTGCAGCGTCAGCCGCTTGTGCTTGATCCAGCCGCGCAGATCGCTGCCCAAGCCTTCAGGACCGCTCACATACTCAAGGATGATGTGCGGACGCTCGCGCAGGCGGCTCTTGCCAAAGGCGGCAACTTTGTGAGCGCGCACGATGTTGGGATGCTTATCCATCTCGATCCACAAGCGCGCCTCATTTTCGAAGCGGCGCTTGGCAGTCTCATCGCTCAGGTAGCGCGCCTGGAAGGTTTTGAGCGCCACCAGCATCTCAGTTTGCTCATCGGCGCAGACGTAGATGATGCCCATGCCGCCTTCGAGGATGTTCTGGACGCGGTAGCGCTCGCCGATCAGCTCGCCGCGCTCGAAATCGTCGCTGTGCGCGGTGCGTTCAGAGCTATGTTGCGCGTTTACGCTCACAGGTGTGCCTACGCGGCTTGAGATCGCATTAGAAGTATTCTCTTCTGTCTCTGTTGTTTCCTGCATTTCATCTGAGATCAGCGCTTCAGC
>DAOTWB010000100.1:0-23498 GCA_034436235.1 Anaerolineae bacterium | reverse complement strand
GCCGAGCTGGCGCGCATCTTCCCTGCGCGCTCGGCTGAGACGCTCGCGCGACTTTTCGGCGGCAACACAGGGCGCGACTTCGCCTATGAGATCGGCGTCATCGCGCAGGAACGCTTCTTAGAAGTGCGCGAAGCGCTTGAGCGGCACTGCACGCTGCGCTACGAGCCGCGACCGATGCGCCGCTACCTGATGGGCAGCCTTGCGCCGCACGTGATCGGCTATGTCGGCGCGATTCCTGCTGAGCAGGTCGCGCTTTGGGAAGCGCGCGGCTATCCGCGCGATGCGATCATCGGCATTGACGGCGTCGAGCGCCAGTTGGAGAGCGTGCTTTCAGGGCAAGGCAAAGCGTCTTTGGTGTTGCGTCAAAATGGCGCGGTCGTGCGCATATTGGCAGAGCGACCCGGCGTGGCGAGTCAGAGCGTGTATTTGACTTTGGATCGGCGGATGCAGGCGGCGACGCAGCGCATCTTGGAGCAAGCGTTCACCATCGGCGGACTCGGCGCGGTGTCGCCCGGCGCCGCCGTCGTGATCCTCGATGTGAACACAGGCGCGATCCTAGCGCTCGCCAGCTATCCCGATTTCAACGTCGAGGCGTTCAATCCGAACAGCTCGCTGCCCAATGCGCAGGCGCTCATCCAGCAATGGGCGGACGATCCGCGCAAGCCAACTTTCAATCGCGCCACGCTCGGACAATATCCGCCCGGTTCGGTCTTCAAGATCGTCACAATGGCGGCAGGCATCGAGAGCGGTCTGTTCACGCCTAACACGCGCTATTACTGCGGCGGAATCTGGAATGGCACGCCGCTTGGCGACCGCACGCGCACAGACTGGATCGCCAGCACGCCTGCAGGCAGGCACGGCTCGATCACGCTCAAGCAAGCCCTGACAGGCTCGTGCAACATCTACTTCTGGCACATCGGCTGGACGCTCAGCAACGCCGATCCTGAGATTCTGCCGACCATTGCGCGCAAGATGGGCTTCGGCAAGCCGAGCGGCATGACAGACCTGCCTGAGGCGATCGGCTTGCTGCCTGAGCCGTCGCGCTACGAGCAATTGGTCGGGCGCAAATGGCGCAACTCGGACGCGCTGAACGCCGCCATCGGTCAGGGCGATGTGGTGGTGACGCCGCTGCAAGTAGCGCGCATGGTAGCAGCTGTCGCCAATGGCGGCTATTTGTACAAACCGTATGTGGTAGAGAAGATCGGCATCATCGGCGAGCCGTCTTTCATCGCCAAGCCTGAGGTGACCGATAAACTAGACTTCAAACCTGAGACTCTGGCAGCCATTCGCGAGGCGATGTGCGAAGTGACCACCAACCGCACCATCGGCACGGCGACCTTCGTCTTCGAAGGCTTGCGCGGCGCAGCGGTCTGCGGCAAGACAGGTACAGCCGAGACGCCGACAGGCGGCACGCACGCTTGGTTCGCCGCGTTCGCAGGCAAGACGGCTGATGCGCCTGAGATCGCCATCGTGGTCATGGTCGAGCGCGCTGGCGAAGGCTCAGGCGTCGCCGCGCCGATCGCGCGCCGTCTGGTCGAAGCGTACTATCAGCTTGAGCCGACAACTGCCTCGACTAACTAAGCGCGCACTTGCTTGACGAGGTGCAAGCGCGTCCGCACAACGTCCATCTCAAGGCTGCGATACAGATTGACCGCTGTGTGATTCTCAGCGTCCACGTGCAAAGCGGCTGTTGTGAAACCATGATCGCGCAAAGCGCGCAAGCCGTAGGTCAGCAAGGCGCGCCCTAGACCGTAGCCGCGCCATGAGCGGCGCACGCCGACCGCTGAGATATGCCCATCTTGCGCGCCACCTTGCTGGCTTGCGCCGCACAGACACTCGCCGACGATCTCATCGCCTTGCAGCGCGATGATCCACAGCGCAGGATTGTGCGCACGGCTCAGGATCATGTGCCGTTCCCACGCCTCAGGGTCGCGTTGCACAGCGCCCCAGTGATCGGCGAAGATTTCGTTATCAGCCGCCACCAGCGAGTCCAGATCGCTGCGCTCAAACGTGCGGATGCTGATGCCTTGCGGCACGTCCGCCTCGAAGACGCGCTCAGGCGCGAGCGCTGTGCGCATGTAGTAGAAGCGTCGCTCCACATGGTAGCCTTTGCGCTCGAAGAGCGCCTTCACGCCTGCGATATCTTCGTAGGCGTATGCGCGCAGCGCGCCGCCGCCGCGCTGCCGCACGAAGACCTCAGCCGCCGTCAGCAAGCCGCCGCCATAGCCGCGCCGCCGATAGGATGGATGTATCCAGCCTTCGAAGAGGTAGTTTTGGTCGCCTTGCTGATGCCACCGTGCGAAGGCAGCTGCCGCGCCTTCCGCTGTGAAAGCGATCACGGCGTTGCTGCGCGGCGAGCGCAACGATAGCGCTTCGCTGGTCAGCCGCCGCGTGCGGTCGAATTCCGCCGCCGCGTTGATCGCGCCTAGCGCCGCTTCGCAATCGGCAGGCTGATAGACACGAATGATCATATCGCGCTCCTGATCGGCAGGATGCCGCGCCATGCCAGCGCTTGACGCAACTGCTCAGGCGATTGAAAGACGATGCACGGCAAGCCAATGGACTCTGCCGCGTGCGTGTTGCGCGTCAGATCGTCAATCAGCAGCGCTTCAGCAGGACGCACATCCAACTTCTGCAAGATCAAATGATAAATGGCAGGATCAGGCTTGGCAAGGCGTACAGCCGCTGAGCTGATCGCCACTTCGAATGTCTCTGCCAAGCCAACCTGCGCCATCCAAGCGGCGACATCGGTCTGGTAGGCATTGCTGAGCAGCGCCAGGCGATAGCGCGACTTGAGCGCTTGCAAAATTGCCATCATCTCAGGATGAATGCGATTGCGCCCTGCGAACAGACGCGCTATCAGCGCCATTCGCGCCGCGTGATCGGGCAGGTTGAGCGGCGCTAATGCCTGCTCAAGGTACGTCTCATAGCTGATCGCGCCAACTTTCACTTGCTGCCATGCTTCGCTGTGATACAGCGCGTGCCAGAGCGCTTCGCCGCTCATGCCGCACGACGCGGCGATCGCGTCGCGCTGCGCACGCCATGCATCCCAGTCGTCGGGAATATCCAGCACATTGCCGTAATCGAAGATGATGACCTTCGTCGTGGCGCGCGGATCGTTCAGCAGCGGCTCAAGCGTCGCCGCCAGGTCTAGCTCAGCCGTGTAGCGAATGCCGCAAATGCCGATGCTCTTCGCGCCGTCCACATTGACCGTGTTGTCGTCAATAAAAATGCACTCAGGTAAGCTGACCTGCAGCGCATCGGCGATGGCGCGGAAGGCTTCTGGCTCAGGCTTGAGCGCGCCGATCTGCGCTGAGATCACCACTGCATCAAAGTGACGGTACAGATCGAGCGCCGTCAGCTTGTCCGTCAGCGCCATTGAGTCGTTGCTGAGCAAGCCGAGCCGCAAGCCGCGCTCGCGCAGCTGATCGATCAAAGCGATCAGACGCTCGTCCAGCACGTCGCCTTTGAAATAATCTAAGCGCAGCTGCTCGATCTCGGAATCGGCAATGCCGAGCTGCTCAGCGAGCGCGCGCCAGTACGCCTCAGGCGAGAGATTGCCGCGCTGCGCTTCGATCCACAAGCTGCTGCCATGCACAAAACGCTCCAGCTCGCCATGCGCCAAATTCAGGCGATTTTCCCAAGCGCGCCTGCCTGAGTCATCTTGTGTGCGCATTAGCACGCCGCCGAAATCGAAAATGACCGCGCGGATCATTTGCGGCTCTTCTTCTCTTTGCCGCGCGGACGGAAGTTCGGCACGAATGCGCCGAAGAGCGAGAGCGAGCTGCGCGCTTGGTCAGCGGCGTCGCTCACATCAGGCTCTGTGCTGAACTTATTGCGCAAGCGCGCCGCGTGCCACTCGGCATAGTCGTTCATGGCAGCTTGGAACAACTCGCCGATCAGCAGCTCGTCTTCCACTTGCAACATCTCGCGCAGGCGCGCCAATTGTTCCATCAGCGCATCAAGCCGATGCGTCAAGTTCTGCCGATTGCGATAGAGCAACGCGCCAAGCGCCTCAGGATCGCTCTCGATCAGGCGATAGGTTGCCAAGACGAACGACGGATTGCCGAACCATTGTGCGTCGTTCCACGTCGGCGAGTCGTGCAGCGTCTTGAAGAGCGCCAACTGCAGCAGCAGCGGCAAGCCTTCCATGCCTGCAGCGATGCTATCATGCTCAGCTGGATCGGTGAAATGCACTTTCACGCCGAGCAGCTCGCTCAAATCGCTGACCAGCTGCACAGCATCAGGCGGACAGTTCGGCGCAGGTGAGATGATCATCACGCCGTCTTCAAACAGGTCAGCGCGTCCGCTCTCAGGCGATTCGTCAGGCAGGCTGAGATAGCTCGGATTCAAAATCGGCGTGATGCCGACTAGATAGGCTTGCTGGTCGCCGTCTGAGTCGCGCAGCAAGTAGCGCTCTGCCCATGCCAGCGATGGCATTTTGAGCGGTGCGTTATCCACCACGACCGCGCCTGCTTTCAGCGCGCCGCCGATCAGCGCGAGGACGCTTTCCGTCTCGCTATACGGCGCGCACAGAAGGACGATATCGGCATTTTGCACGGCAGCTTCAAAATCCAACTGTTGTGCGTCCAGCGCGCCAAGCTCAGCCGCCTTGCGGACTTTCTCAGCGCGCCTATCGCAGCCTGTGACCTTGAAAGTGTGCTTGTGATCAGGCTTGCCGTTCAGCGCACGAATCGCCAAGCCAAAAGACGTGCCAAGCCGATTCATTCCGATGATTGTGACGTTTACGTTCGCCATGTGAATATCCTCAATTCGCGTTATCGGCTTCTTGCAACGCTTGCAAGAGCCGTTCGAAATCATCGCGCGGCGCGCCTGTCAGCTTCTCAGCGTGATTGGCGATCAAGCGCACCACCAAAGGATCGCCGCCGAGCGCTTCGACAGCGTCCGCGCTCCATTGCGGATGCTGCTGTCGGATCACGAAAGGACGCCGCCAGCCGTGCGGCGCGCTTTTTCCCCAGCGGCGCGCGCGCTCGCGCCAAATGCCGCCGACGATCACCACTAAGGCGCGCTGCCAGAGCGGAAATGGATAGCGCGATTTGCCGCAATCGTGCAGCAAGGCAGCCTGCCATGCCGCAGGATGCGTGCAGCCGCGCTGCTGCAGCGTGCGCAACACGCTCAAGCTGTGTTGCCGCTCAGCGCGACGCATCTGTTGGAAAAGCGGCAGCAAGTTCGGCGGCAGCACTTGCGCTGCTAGGTCGTCATCCACTGGACGCAACCATGCGCAGAGCGCGCGCACGCCTTGCCGCAAGCGTGAAACAGCCGTCATCGTCCTAGAAGCCTAGAAGCCAAGCAGCAGCCGCGCGATGAACGTATAAGGCGGATTCAATATCGCGCCGAACAAATTGAAGCCGATGAACGACAAGATCAGCAAGCCGAAGAAGATGTACATGCTCTCTTGCTGGTAGCGTTCCAGCACGCTCGCCTCGCGCGGCGGCAGCAATTTGCGCAGCATGTGCCAGCCATCGAATGGGAAAAATGGCAGCAAGTTGAACAAAAATAGCAGCAGGTTAAGGTTGAAGAAGAGCGTCATGAATTGGTTGAAGTTGAATAGGAAATCGGTGCGGCTGAACAGCTCAAAGCGCCAGATGCCCAGCCGATAGAGCAGCGCTGCGAAGGCAGCCAGCGCCAAATTCGAGAGCGGACCGGCAGCCACTGCCCAGAAGTAGCCCCAGCGTCTATCGCGCATTCGCCATTCGCTGATCGGCGCTGAGCCAAGAATGCCGAAGCCGATGATCACCCACATCGCCCAGCCGATCCAGTTGATATGCACGAGCGGATTCAACGTCAGCCGACCTAAATCGCGCGGCGTCGGATCGCCCATGCGATAGCCGACGTAGTTATGCGCGAATTCATGCACTGTCATCGCGATGAGCAGCACGCAAGCGGAAGCCAACAGCTGCCCGATGATCAAATTTAAGCCTGAGCCAATCACGCGCCTGATGCTCCTTCAACGCGCCGCTCTAGCACGACACGCTCTCTCAGTAGACTCGTGTGCATTGAGTAACAAATTCGGGCGCGCTTGTCAAGGTGTTGGTCGTTGCCGCGATGTCTGGCATATCGCGTTGCGCTATAATTTGACCTTGAGAGGACTGTGCGTGTGGCGACTGAACTCATCATTGGGCTGTGGGCAGGCAGCGGCGTGCTGATCGGCGCGTTGATCACACCGTTGATCTACTGGGCAAAAGGACGCAAACCTGCCAGCGGTTTTTTCGCAGGCGTGGCAGCAGGCGCGCTTGGCAACTTGCTCCTGCTCCTGCCGCTGTGGCTCTTTTTGCGCCGCCGCCTGCCCGATACGCTGCGCGAGCAGCTGACCGCCTACAACATGGGCGTCGGCGCTGTGATCGGCGGCAGATATGAGGAAGCGCGCTGGTACTTCATGAAAGTGGCGACCGCCAATCCTGTGCATATCGGCGCCTGGCTGAACCTCGCCTATCTTGCCACTACGCCGCTTGAAGCGTGGAGCTATGTTGAGCGCGCGCGCGCCGTCAATCCTGCGCATCCGCAGGTGCAACAAGCCGTCGCTATCTTGTGGAGTCAGGTGCAGAGCCATTACGCTGCGCAATCCGCTGATCCGAACCGTTAACCGAAATGGAGCTTTGATGATCAACTTACGCGGGCTGAATCGTCCGTTAGCGCTCTTTTTGTGGCATAGCGCCATCTTTCACATCGGCGCGCTCGGCATCGCCGATGTGGTGCTGAACTTCTATTTCGTCAGCTTGGGCTATGAAGCAGACGCTATCGGTCTTTTGCAAGGCGTTTCCAGAGTCGGCGGCGCGTTCATGGGCATTCCAATCGGCATTCTGGCGGATCGAGTCGGCGTGCGGCGCGTTGTGATCGTCTCAGCCTTGCTGGCTGCCTTCAGTTACCTGCCGATGCTGCTGATGCCGAGCTTGCCCGTGCTTTTCATCAGCCGCGTCTTGTTCGGCATTGCGCTCAGCGCTGCGTTCATCGCCGCCGCGCCTTTCCTGATCATTCTGTCCGCGCGCGAGCATCAGGCGCACGCCTTTGGTTACTATCAGATCACTACGCTGAGCATGGCAGCCTTCGGCAGCCTGCTTGGCGGCGTGTTGCCCGCTTGGCTGATCAGCACTATCGGCTTGCCCGATGGCGCAGCGCGCCCTAATCTAGCGCCTGCGCAGACTCCGTTCGCCTATGGCGGCGCGCTTTTCATCAGCGCGCTGCTGTGTTTGATCAGCGCGTTGCCCGTGCTAGGCTTGCCTAGCGGTCGCGCCGCGGCGCAGCAGGACGCGCTGCGCTTGCCCATGCGCGCCGTGCCATGGCGCCCGATCCTGATCCTTGCGCTGCCAGCGCTGCTCTTCGGTCTCTCAGCAGGCTTGACCTTCCCGTTCTACAATTTGTTCTTCCGCGCGCGCTTCAGCTTGCCCGATGACGAAGTTGGCGCCATTTTGAGCATGGGCTGGCTGATGATGGGCGTGATCGGCATCACCACGCCGTGGTGGGAACAGCGCTTCGGAAGGCTGCGCGGCACGATCCTGACCACATGCCTTGCCGCAGGCGCTTACTTAGCGCTCGGCTTGGCGGAAGTCGCGCTCTTCGCCGCGTTGATGTTCGTGATCGCAGCTTCGGTGCGCAATCTGCTCGTGCCGCTCTACGAGCCGCTGCGCCTTGAGTACGTCAACCGCAGCTTGCACAATTTGAGCAGCGCAGTCGGCTCAGTGTTATGGAGCATCGGTTGGTTTCTCTCAAGCAGCTTGAGCGGCATCCTACAGCGCGACTTCGATTTCACGCTGATCTTCGCCATTGTAGCGCTGCTGCAGCTCTTGACGGCGCTCAGCATTGCGCTCATCTTCCGCAGGCTGCCACAACCTAAGGCGCGCGCGCAAGCCGAAGCCGCCGCGCTCAGCTCCGACTAAGCGCGCACGTGATAGTTGCCGCGCCCGATCCACTTGTAAGTGGTTAGCTCGCGCAAGCCCATCGGACCGCGCCCGTGCAGCTTCTGTGTGCTGACCGCTACTTCAGCGCCCAGACCGAACTGCCCGCCGTCCGTGAAGCGCGTTGACGCATTCACGTAGACCGCCGCCGAGTCCACTTCTTGCACAAAGCGCTCCGCGTTCGCCGCGTCATTGGTCAGAATGCCGTCGCTGTGCGCTGTGCTGTGCTGCGCGATGTGATCGAGCGCCTCATCGAGCGTATCCACCACGCGCACGCCCAAGATCAAGCTGAGCCATTCGGTATCCCAATCGTTCTCGCCCGCCGGCAGCACGTCGAGCGCGTCGCCCGTAGGATTCAAGATGCGCAGCGCGCGCGGATCGGCGCGGAACGCCACGCCGCCCTGCCGCAGACGCGCCGCCATGCGCGGCAGGAAGTCCGCCGCGATCTGGCTGTTGACCAAGAGCGTATCGAGCGCGTTGCACACGCTCGGTCGTTGCGTTTTAGCGTTGTAGATGACTTCGATGCTGGCGGCTTGATCGGCGCTGGCATCAACGTACAGGTGACAGATGCCGATGCCGCCTGTGATGACAGGAATCGTGCTGTTCTGGCGGCAGAATTCGTGCAGCGCCGCGCCGCCGCGCGGAATGATCATGTCCACATAGCGATCGAGGCGCAGCAGCTCCGCCACGTATTGCCGATCTGTGCTATTGATGAACTGCACAGCCTCGGCAGGCAGCTTGTGCGCTTCCAGCGCGCCTTGAATGGCATTGACGAGCGCGCGATTGCTGTTGAGAGTCTCCTTGCCGCCGCGCAAGATGACCGCGTTGCCTGTCTTCAAGGCGAGCGCGGCGACGTCTACCGTCACATTCGGACGCGCCTCGTAGATCACGCCCAGCACGCCGATCGGCACGCGGCGGCGCTCAAGGTGCATTCCGTTAGGCAGTGTGCGCGCCTCGATCACCTCGCCAACTGGATCGGGCAGCGCGGCGACGTTGCGCACATCGTTCGCAATGCTCGTCAGGCGACCTTCGAGCGAGAGACGGTCGAGCATCGCTGGATTCATGCCGCTGGCTTTAGCGGCGTCCAAATCTTCGGCATTAGCGCGCATGATCGAGTCGTGTTGCGCGCTCAAAGCATCGGCAATAGCGTGTAAAGCGCTGTTTTTCTGCTCAGTGCTGAGCCGAGCGAGCTGGCGCGCCGCTGCACGCGCAGCGCGCCCAAGCGCAGTCAGGTCAACAGACATGGTCAGCTCCTGAAGCTATGACGTTTCAGGCAATTGTAGCGCGTCAGTCGCCTTGACCATTCGTGCGATCTGACAAGCCTCACCGCTAAATATCGAGCGTCGCTTCCTTCGAGTGTTGGATGATGAACTTGCGGCGCGGCGGCACGGAAGGACCCATCAGCATGTCAAAGGTTTGGTCGGCAGCCGCCGCATCTTCACTGGTGACCAAGAGCAAGGTGCGATTGGCAGGATTCATGGTCGTTTCCCAGAGTTGCTCCGCGTTCATCTCGCCCAGACCTTTGTAGCGCTGCACCACGACCTTATCAGGCTCAGGGTAGCCTGCCAAAGCGCGCGCGAGCAGCTGATCTTCTTTCACGTTCGGCTCAGGATAGAAATACTGAACCTGCTTGCGATACTCAAGGCGGAAGAGCGGCGGCTGCGCGATGTACAGGCGCTTCTCGCGGATCAGATCGGGCATGTAGCGATAGAAAAAGGTGAGCAAGAGCGTGCGAATGTGTGCGCCGTCCACATCGGCATCGGTCAGGATGATCACGCGACCGTAGCGCATCTTCTCGATGTTGAAATCATCGCGAATGCCTGTGCCAAGCGCCGCGATCAGCGCCTTGATCTCTTGGCTATCCAAAATGCGGTTGAGCGTGGCGCGCTCAGTGTTCAGAATCTTGCCGCGCAACGGCAAAATGGCTTGGAAATGTCGGTCGCGCGCTTGCTTGGCGCTGCCGCCGGCGCTATCGCCTTCCACAAGGAACAACTCGGTCGCCATGCCTCTGTCAGAGCAATCCGCCAGTTTGCCGGGCAAGGTTGTGTTCGCCAGCAGGCTTTTGCGCTCGCCCATCAGCAGCTCGCGCTGCTTATCGAGCGCGTCCTGAATGCGCATCGTGCTGAGGCACTTCTCCACGATTTTGCGCGCGTCGCGCGGATTGTTCTCCAAGAAGTCGCTGAACGCCTCTGAGACGACCGACGAGACCGCCGCGCTGACCTCAGTGTTCATCAGCTTGACTTTGGTCTGGCTCTCGAATTGCGGCGCAGGATGCCGCACGCTGACGATCGCCGTCAAGCCTTCCAGCGTGTGGCGACCTGTGAAGTTCGGATCGCGCTCTTTGAGCAAGCCTGTCTTGCGCGCATAGGTGTTGATCACGCGCGTGATCGCGGCGCGCAAGCCTGTCTGATGCGTGCCGCCGTCAGGTGTGTTGATCGTGTTGGCGAAGGCGAGTTCCGTCGTGTTGGTCGAGTCCGTGTATTGAAAGGCGAACTCAACTTCCATCGTCGCCTCGACCTCACGTCCTTCGACGAGCATGGTGAACTTGCTCTCGCCAATGCCTGAGACCACGTCGTGGATCGCGTCGCGGTTGCGATTCAGGTAGCGCACGAACGAGCGCAAGCCGCCTTCAAAATAGAAGGTCATCTCGCGCGGCAGCGGCTTCTCGCGCTCATCCACAAGGCGAATAGCGACGCCGCGCGTGACGTACGCCATCTCACGGAAGCGATCCGCCAGCGTTTTGAAGTTGAAGTCGAAGTCGCGGCGCACGCCTTCGAAGATCAGCGCGTCAGGATAGAACGTGATGTGCGTGCCAGTTGGCGCGCCTTCAGGCAACGGCGCAATGGCTTGCACTTCGCCTTGCGGCTCGCCGCGGATGTAGCGTTGCTGCCAGATGTAGCCGTCGCGATGCACTTCGGCGATCAGCCATTCCGAGACGGCATTCACTGCCTTGACGCCAACGCCGTGCAAACCGCCTGAGACCTTGTACGCACCGCCGCCGAATTTGCCGCCGGCGTGCAAGCTGGTCATCACCAATTCCAGCGTCGAGATGCCTTTTTGCCAATGCTTCTCAACAGGAATGCCGCCGCCGTTATCCGAGACCGTGATCGAGCTATCGGCGTGGATGACCACTTGGATGAAATCACAGCGCCCTGCCATCGCCTCGTCAATGGCGTTATCCACCACTTCATAGACCAGATGATGCAGCGCGTGGACATCCGTGCCGCCGATATACATGCCCGGACGCAGGCGCACTGCTTCCAAGCCTTCAAGAGCGCGAATATCCTGCCCGGTTTGCTGTCGCTGCGGATCGGTCACAATATCCTCCGTGTTTTGGCTATAGACCGCTGGAAATGCTGATGTGTGCAGTTCAAAAGTACTATCATTCTACCAGATTCCGAGCGGTAGGTCAAAGTACAGATGTTCGCAGCGCGGCGCGCAAAAAAGGCGGCTGTGCGCCGCCCAACTTTTTCAAGCCGCTTCCTTCGGCTGGACGCGCCACAAGCGCACGAAGAGCGGATTGCGCCCTGATTGCAGATGATCGATGAAGCTGACCAGCACGAAGCCGACGATGAACAAGCCGACGATCAACGCGATCTCGCCTGCGCCAAGCGCGCCGAGCTTGCTCAAGCCGCGCTCGCCTTCAATCCAAATGCGCCGCAACGAGCCGATCATGAAGCCGACTAACGCGGCGACCGTCGCCGTGTAATAGTGCTTGAGCAGCCAACTGAGCAGCCGCGAGAACGCCAAAATGCCGATCACGGCGCCAAGCGCGACCGCTGCCACGCTGCCGAAATCGAGCGCGCGCACAGCATCCAGCACAAATTTATACTGCCCTAAGATGAGCAGAATGAACGAGCCTGAGATGCCGGGCAGGATCATCGCGCAAATGGCGACCGCGCCACTGAAAAAGAGCGTTAAGAACGAGTGATCGGCATCGGCAAGCTCAGGCAACGCCACCAGCCAATAGGCGAACAGCGCGCCGACGATCAGCGCGAGGACTGCCGTCAGATTCCAGCGCAGCATCAGCGCCACTGAGATGATCGAAGCCACGATCAAGCCGCCGAAAAAAGCGTAAACCAGCGTTGGCTGTTGCTCCAGCGCGTTGCCCAGCGCGTTCGCCAGCGCCAGCACAGCCGTCAGAATGCCCGCGCCAAGCGCCACAAGGAAGAAGAATGAAACATGCCGCAGCAGCTCGCCAATTTTGGCGCTCAAGAGCAGCCGCAAGGCTTTGAAGTTGAAAGATTTGATCGCGTTCAGCAATGTGCTATAAACGCCTAGGATGAACGCCATCGTGCCGCCTGAGACGCCCGGCACAACATCGGCGGCGCCCATCGCCAAACCTGTCAGATAGAGCCTGAGAAACTGGCGCGGCGTGCGCGGTTGGCTGAAATCTTGATCTCGCATAGCATTCCTGCACTGAGTTGACTAAAGTTGCATACAAGCGCATAACTATGCCTAACTCAGCGGCGAATGTCAACCGACAGTCTTTCGGCGCTTGATCCTGCAGGCGCAAAGGTTGACAATTCTGGGCGAATCAACAGCCTCAAGAAAACGGAGTCTTTCTATGCAGATCGCGAATCCGTTCGTGAACGCCTTGCTGACCGATTTTTATCAGCTGACCATGCTCTCTGCTTACTACAAAAGCGGGCAACATCGGCGGCAGGTCGCTTTTGAATATTTCTATCGCAGCGCGCCTTTCGGCGGCTTGTACGCCATCTTCGTCGGCTTGCACGACCTGATCCATTACCTGCAGACCTTCGCTTTCAGCGACGAACATATCGCTTACTTGCGCTCGCTGAACACATTCGATGAAGAATTCTTGGCGCACTTGCGCGGCTTGCGCTTCACAGGCGACCTTGAGTCGATTCGCGAAGGCGAAGTGCTGCTGCCGGGCGTCTATGGCTTGCGCGTGACGGCGGCGCTGGAAGAAGCACAAGTCATCGAGTCCGCCTTGCTGAACCTGATCAACTTTCCAACTTTGATCGCGACCAAAGCGGCGCACGTCAAGTTCAACGCGGAAGAGAAGAGCGTGCTGGAATTCGGTCTGCGGCGCGCACAAGGCGCTGATGGCGCGCTGACCGCTTCGCGCGCGGCGTACATCGGCGGCGCCGATGCCACGAGCAACGTGCTGGCAGGCTTTCAATATGGCATTCCAGTGGCAGGCACGCACGCGCACAGCTACGTCATGTTCTTCCCTGATGAGCTGAGCGCTTTTGAGCGCTACGCGCAGGTTTTTCCGAACGCAGCGCTGTTCCTTGTGGATACCTACGACGTTTACCAAGGGCTGCAAAACGCGATTCGCGTGGCGCAAGAGATGCAAGCGCAAGGCAAGCAAGCGCGCGGCGTGCGCATCGACTCAGGCGACTTAGTCTATTGGTCAATTGTGGCGCACGTGCTGTTCGAGCGCGCCAATTTGCCTGAGATGCGCATCGTGCTGAGCAACGATCTCAATGAGCGCAACATCGCGCTGATCCACAACGAAATTCGGCGCAGCGTGCGCGACGAAGGCTACTTGCGCGAGATCAGCCTGCAAGTTGGCGCAGAGGTCGGCAAAATTTCGGCAGAGGCGGTCATCGATCGGCTCGTCTTCGGCGTCGGCACGGATTTGATCACAGGCGGCAATCAATCTTCGCTCGGCGGCGTCTACAAGCTGGTGAGCGTGCAAGAGCCTGACGGCACATGGCAGCCGCGTGTGAAGGTCTCGGCGCAGCCTGAGAAAATGACTAATCCGGGCATCAAAAAAGTGGTCAGATTGCTGCGCAACGGCTTTTTAGTCGCCGATATCATCGCGCTGCCCGATGAAGAGATCGCGCCTGAGCGACCGTTTGTCGGCATCAATCCTGCCAATCCGAATCAACAGACGCTGTACCGCAACTTCGATCAGGTCGAGACACTGCACGTGCCGATCTTCGCGCAAGGCAAGCTCGTCTATACGCCGCCAAGCCTGCCCAACGTGAAAGCCTACGCGCGGCAGCGCGCGCGCACCATACGCTTAGAGAGCCGCCGTCTGGAGAATCCGCACACGCTGAAAGTGAGCCTGACCGAGCGCTACTTCGCTTACAAGCAAGCCGTCATTCAGGCGGCGATGAAGCGCGGCTAGAGCAAAGCGGCGAAGACGCGATTCGAGATCAGGCGCGCCGAGCGGCTCAAGCGCCAAGCGTCGCCTTCGTGCTGCAGCAAGCCTTGTGCGCGCAACTTGGCGAAAGGCTCGCTGAAGACTTCTGAGAGCGCGACGCCGAAGCGCGCCTTGAATTCAGAGTCGCGCACGCCTTGCCGCACCAGACGCAAGCCTGTGAACAGATGCTCCAACATGGCGGTCTGCGCGTCAATGCGCTCGTGCCACTCGACAGAAGCCGTGAACGGAAATGGCAGCGGCGCGTCTTGCGCGCTCGCCAATGCGATGTAGCGCGGAATCGGTCGCACAATTGCGTAGCGGACGCCATCTGCATAGCCGTGCGCGCCTGCGCCAGCGCCTAGATAAGGCAGGTTGTGCCAATATTGCAAGTTATGGCGGCATTCCCAGCCCGAACGCGCCCAATTGCTGATCTCATATTGCAGAAAGCCGTGTTGCGCCAGAAGTTCATCGGCTGCTTCGTACATCTCAGCCGCCAATTCGTCATCAGGCAGCGGCAGCCGTCCGCGCTCCACGTCGCGCGTCATGGCGGTGCCGCTCTCCAGCTCAAGCGCGTAAAGCGAGAGATGCTGTGGCTGCAGCGCGAGCGCCGCCTGCAGGCTCTCTAGCCACATGGGGAGCGTTTGGTAGGGCAGCGCGAAGATCAGATCGAGATTGATGTTCTCGAAGCCTGCGGCGCGCGCAGCGCGCACTGTGCGCGGCACGGCGTCCGCATCGTGATCGCGCGCCATCAGGCGCAGCTCGCTGCGATGAACGCTCTGCATTCCGATGCTGAGCCGATTGACGCCTGCGGCGCGCACTCGCGCGAAGTATGCATCGCTCGCGCTGAGTGGATTGACCTCAAGTGTGATCTCTGCCTCAGGCGAGATTTGAAAAGCGGCGCGACAAGTTTGTAAAATGTTAGCGATCTGTGATGGACTGAGCAGGCTTGGTGTGCCGCCGCCGAAGAAAATGGTGTGAACAGGCTGTTGCGTCACGTGACCAAGCCAGCGCAGCTCGTTACAGAGCGCAGCCACATACGCAGGTAAATATGCCTCAGCATTGGTGTAAGTGTTGAAGGCGCAATAGGTGCAGCGCGTTTTACAGAAGGGCACGTGCAGATAGAGCGAGAGTGCCTGTGTGTGAATCATCTAACGAGCGTTTCGGGCGAATTGCATATGAACCTAGCCTCATGTACAATACTAGCATTGCAACGTGCCTTTCCCAACCCAAAATTTAGCAAGATGGTGTGACAATCTATGGTCGAGACGCAGAAATTCCCACAAACGCGCCGTATGCAAAGCGGCGAAAGCGCAGTTGGCAAGACGCTCAACAACCGCTACCAAGTCACGGGCGTTTTGGGCGTGGGCGGCATGGGCATGGTCTATCTGGCGCGCGATAGGAACTTCCCGAACGTAGTGCGCAACGTAGCTGTCAAAGAGATGCAGAACACGCTGACCGATCCGCATCAGCGCCAGACCATGCTGGAGCAATTTGAGCGCGAGATCAGCATCCTCGCCACGCTCAAGCATCCCGCCATTCCTCAGATCATAGATCGTTTCGTCTTGCAAGATCGCGTCTACTTGGTGATGGAATACATTCAGGGCAAAGACCTTGAGGCGCATCTCTCAACGCTCGCTGATTTTGTACCAGTGGACGTGGTCATCCGATGGGCAATTGAGATTTGCGACGTGCTGCACTACCTGCACAGCCAGACGCCGCCGATCATCTTCCGCGACCTGAAGCCTTCTAACATCATGATTGACGAACATGGCAAAGTGCGTCTGATCGACTTCGGCATCGCGCGCAAGTTCCAAGAAGATAAGCCCGCCGTGACGCAGATCGGCACGGAAGGCTACGCGCCGCCTGAACAGTATCGCGGCAGAGCGACGCCGCTCAACGATATTTACTCGCTCGGCGCGACGCTCCATCACATTCTGACGCGCAAAGACCCACGCCTTGAGCCGCAATTCAGCTTCAAGGATCGCCCGATCAAGCAGTACAATCCCAAAGTGCCAGATGGCTTGGTACAGATCGTGATGCGCGCGCTTGAGCACAACCCTGAGGCGCGCTTCCAGAGCGTGGCGGAGATGAAGACGGCGCTCGAGGCGCTCGACCGCAGCCTGCGAATGCCGCAATCGGCGGTTTTGCCGCCGCTTGGTGCAGCGCCAAGCATAGGCGGCGCAGGCTTAAGCACAATCGCTTGGGGCGGCAGCGCCGAACTGCAAGCTAGCCAACTAGTCTGGAAGTTCCAGTGCGAGGATGAGATTCGTGGCACGCCTGCCGTCAAAGGCGGCGTGGTCTACGTTGGCGTTTATGATAACAACTTGTATGCGATCAACGCGCTGGACGGCAAGTTCCGCTGGAAATTTCCCACAGAAGGCGGCATCGCCACCACACCTGCCATCGTCTCAGAGGAAAACTTAGTCCTGTTCGGCTCGGAAGATGGGAAACTTTACGCGGTTGATACGCGCACGGGCAAATTGGCATGGCATTTTGAGACCAACAGAGCAATTCGTTCATCGCCTGTGGTGCAACATGGCGTGCTTTTCTTCGGCAACGATAGCGGCACGCTCTTCGCTATGCGCTTCAACGCGCTCAACCGCAACCTGGCGTGGAAGTTCGATTGCGGCGCGCCGATTCGCAGCCGTCCGTGCGTGTATGAGAACTTCGTCGTCGCCGCCACAGAGTCAGGCGAGGTGATCTGCGTAGACTTGGGCAGCACGTTCAAATGGCGCTTCAACAAGCCGAAGCGTCCCATTTATTCCTCGCCTGTGGTACACGAAGGCATTGCTTATTTCGGCTGTATGGACTCGCACTTATACGGCGTCGATCTTCAGAATGGCTGGGGCGTCTGGCGGCAGCGCTTAGGCGGACATATCATCGGCTCGCCGCTGATCGTCGGCAAGAACGTCTACGTCGGCTGTGGCGATAACACGCTCTACGCGCTGGAGCTCGGCTCAAGTCGTCCGCCGCTTTGGAAGTTCAGCACAGAAGGGCAGATCGTCAGCACGCCCGTTTTCGCCGAAGGTGCGCTATACTTCGGCAGTGGCGATGGATGCGTTTACAGCGTGGAGACGCGCAAAGGTCAGCAGCGCTGGAAATACGAGACAGGCGGTCCGATCACTTCCTCAGCCGTCATCTCGGAGAATCCAAGCGTTGTGTATATTGGATCAACCGATAAGCACTTGTATGCGTTCAATCTTTAGCAAAAAAGCAAGGTGAAGTGACCGTCATGGGCTTTCTGCGCCGTCTCTTCAACGCGCGTTCTGAGTCAGAGTCCGCCCAGAGCCGCTCAGCGCTTACAGAGTCTGAAACGAGCGCAGCAGCATCTGAGCAAGAGCTTTCATCGGCTAACTTTGCCACCACCAAGCTCTCGCCTGAGCAGCTGGAACCAACGCGGAAAGATTTATCGAGCCATGTGCCGTTTGTGGCGCCGCCAAGCAAGCATCTCACCTACGGCGTGAACAGCCACAAAGGCATAGTGCGCACCAACAATCAAGACTCATCTTTCGTGCTGCTCAGCGCACAACAAGGCGCTCAAACGCTGCCCGATTTCGGTCTTTTCATTGTCGCTGACGGCATGGGCGGACATGAAGACGGCGCGCGCGCTTCAGCCACAGCTGTGCGCACGATCAGTCAATACGTGCTGCAGAACTTCTATCTGAAGCGCCTTGCCGATGAAGACGACCTGTACATTGGCGAGATTCTGACGGCGGCGCTTGAAAAAGCAAACGATGCAGTGGCACGTGCGACGCCTGAAGGCGGCACAACGGTCACAGTGGCAGTTGTGCATGGCAACATCGCTTACCTTGCGCACGTCGGCGATAGCCGCGCTTATTACATCACACAGGACGGCATTGTTCAGCTCACCAAAGATCACTCGCTGGTGCAGCGCTTGATCGATCTCGACCATCTGACGCCTGATGAAGCAGCTGTGCATCCACAGCGCAACGTGCTGTATCGCGCCATCGGTCAGAACGAAAGCCTTGAAGTGGATAGCTTCATGAAGCCGCTTGAAGATGGCTCGCGCTTGCTGCTGTGCAGCGACGGTCTGTGGAACATGGTGGACGAGGAGCGCGTTCGGCAAGTTGTGAGCAGCGCCGCAACGCCACAAAACGCTTGCGACCAGTTAGTCGAGCTTGCTAACGAGAAAGGCGGCAGCGATAATATCACGGTGATTCTCATTCAGCTTCCCGGTTGATGCACAACTGTTCTCAGGGAATATGTAATTGAGAAGGATGCTTGTATGCTGGATTTGTATGCTGTGCTAGGCGTGCCACCTGAAGCGTTTGAGGAAGATATCCGCCATGCTTATCGCGCTGCTGCGCGTCGCCTGCACCCTGATGTCAACGCGCATCCTGGCGCTGCTAGCCAGTTTCGAGACATCGTGGCTGCCCATGACGTGCTGAGCGATCCAAAAGAACGCGCCAAGTACGATGCCAAGCGTCCTCAGTTATTACCTCAAAAGCCTTACTTCACCATCAAGGTGACGCCCAGCTCGCGCATTGTCCCTGTTCTGAACGAGACGCAAGTCCTTTACCTGCTCATTGAGCTAGTGCCTGATCCGACGATCACGGCTACGCATACGCCCTTGAACTTGACGCTGGTAATTGACCGCAGCACTTCGATGAACGGCGTACGCCTTGAGCGCACCAAAGTGGCTGCTCACCGCTTGATCGATCAGCTCTCCGCCAAAGATGTTTTATCCGTGATCGCTTTCAGCGACCGCGCCGAAGTGTTGGTGAGCGCAGCGCCGCTGACCGATAAAAATGCCGTCAAAACGCTCGTCACCACTGTGCAGGCAGGCGGCAGCACAGAGATTTATCAAGGCTTGCAAGTAGCCTACGAGCAGAATCGGCGCTACGCGGGCAAGAACTTCGCCAATCACATAATTTTGATCACAGATGGGCGCACTTACGGCGATGAGCAAGATAGCATCGCGCTTGCCGAGCGTTGCGCCGCTGAAGGCATCGGCATCAGCGCCATGGGCATCGGCGAAGAGTGGAACGATGTCTTCTTGGATCGCCTAGCAAGCACGACCGGCGGCAGTTCGCATTACATCAACTCGCCAAGCGTGGTGCAGCGCTTTTTGGAAGAGCGCTTGCGTTCGCTTGGGCAGGCTGTGGCAGAGCGCGTCACGCTCTCGCTCGCACCTGATCCTGATATCATCGTTGAAAACGCCTTCCGCCTTGCGCCGAGCGCGCAGCCGCTCTCGTGCGAGACCGATCCGATCTTGATCGGGCAAGTGCTGATGCAGTTGAACACGGCGGTCATCCTCACCTTGCAGCTACCGCCTATCGCTGAAGAAGGCTTCCGCAGTCTGCTGCGCATTGTGGCGAGCGGCGATATTGTGTGGAATAATCGTAACAACTATCAGGTTGTAGCGGATGTCTCAACTGAGGCGATGAGGCAACCGCCTGCCGAAGAGAAGCCGCGCACGATCTTGGATGCGCTCAGCAAATTGTCGCTCTATCGCATTCAACAGAAGGCGGCTGAGGCGGCAGCGCGCGGAGATATCCGTGAGGCGACGCGCAAGCTGGAGACTGTGGCAACGCGCTTGCTGGAAAGCGGTCACACTGAGTTGGCGAATATCGCAATGGCAGAGGCGCGCCGTATTGCCAACACACGCGCGATCTCGGGTGAAGGGCATAAGGCGCTGAAATACGGCACGCGGCGTCTCTTGCTGCCTTCAGGCGAGTGATTCTAGGAGAAGCGCTTATGAAAATTTGCCCGTATTGCACTCACAGCAACCGTGAAGGCGTCCTTTTTTGCGAAGAGTGTGGACAGATTCTTTATACCGAGCAAGGCGCTGCCACTTCGACCAAGAAGTTGCCTGTTGGAACAGGCGGTCTGAGCGCCAAAGGCGGCTGGGGAACAGCGCGCTTCAATCAATCAGCGACCATTGTGCTGCAAATTCGCGATAATCCTTCGCCTATTGAGATCGTGCCGCAACAAGAGACCATCATCGGGCGCTATGACGGCAGCAGTTCTTCAACGCCGACCATAGACCTAACGCCTTATGGCGCTTATGAGAACGGCGTCTCACGTATTCACGCTGCTATCAGGCGCGGCGAGGATACGCTCACGATAGTTGACTTGGGCAGCGTGAATGGCACACATCTCAACGGGCAGCGTCTGATTCCGAATCAGCCGCGCGTGCTGCGCGATGGCGATGAGATTCGGATCGGCAAGCTCGTCTGCCACGTTTACTTCAAAACCAACAGCTGAGAAAGGCTTGCGCATGGCTTACACGCTCTACATACACCTCGTTGGCGATCCACCGCTCTTGCTCGATGTGGACGAGCTGCCGTCGTCAACTGATACGCTCATCATCGGACGCAATCCGCGCACGCGCGACGGCAAAGACTATCAGAACATCTTGCCTGAAGTTACTACAGTCATCTTTCCGATGACGCGCATCAGCTTCATCGAGCTGATGCCCAGTGACGAAGGTCCGTCGCTGCTGCCCTTCCGCGATTGAGCCTGAGCGAAGGTGTGCGTTATGGCAGGTAAGCCTTCTTCAAGCGGCAGGACGCCTTCAGCGCCGCGCGAGCGCTTGCGCGTGCTTGTGGTGGATGACGAGCCGCGCATGATCGGCTTCATCCGCATGAACCTTGAGCTGGAAGGCTTCCAAGTTATCGAGGCGACCGACGGCATCCGCGCACTGGAAGCCATTCGCACACAGCTGCCCGATATCGTGCTGCTGGACGTGATGATGCCGAACTTGGACGGCTTTGAGACGCTGCGGATGCTGCGCGAGTTCTCCAACTTGCCCGTCATCATGCTCACTGCCAAAGGCGAGGAGGATGACAAGGTCAAAGGCTTGGAGCTAGGCGCCGACGATTATATCACCAAGCCGTTCAGCCCGCGCGAGCTTTCTAGCCGCATTCGCGCCGTGCTGCGCCGCGCTGAGAGCGCCGCCACCACGCCTGAGCGCGCCATTTTGAAGATAGATGATCGGCTCAGCGTGGATTTCAACCGCCGCGCCGTGATCGTCAATGGCGAGCTGATTAAGCTGCGCCCAACGGAATTTCGCCTGCTCTATCACTTGATCGAAAACGCCGGCTGGACGGTCACGCACGAGCAAATCCTCGCCAAAGTCTGGGGCTATGAGTATCGCGACGAGACTCACTACGTCAGGTTATACGTCAACTATCTGCGCGAGAAGATCGAAGAAGACCCTGCGCATCCAAAGTACATCCTGACCGAGCGCGGCGTCGGTTACCGCTTTGTGGACTTCAGACGCGAGCTGCAAGGCGAAGATGCCTAGCCGCCTTGCGAAGCCATGCGTAGCATGGTCAGCAGAATCGGCTTCAGTTTGGCAATCGCTTTGCCGCGATGGCTGATCGCGTCCTTCTCAGCAGGCGCAAGCTCTGCCACAGTGCGTCCATCAGGCAAGAGGAAGATCGGATCGTAGCCGAAGCCATTGGTGCCGCGCGCTTCAAACGCGATGCGACCTTCCAGCCGACCTTCCGCCGTAGCCGTCAGCGCGCCATCTGAGCATGGGATGACGACCGCCGCCACGCAGACGAAGCGCGCCGTGCGCTGCTCAAGTGGCACGTCTTTCAATGCTGCCAATAATTTCGCGTTGCGCGCCTCAGCCGTTGGCGCATAGCGCGCTGATTGCACGCTCGGCGCGCCGTCCAGCGCATCCACCATCAAGCCTGAGTCGTCCGCCAGCACAGCCTGACCGAGCTGTGCGCTATAGGCGTGCGCTTTGAGCAGCGCATTCGCCTCGAAGGTCGCGCCTGTCTCGTCCACCTCAGGCAGGCTGTGCGGCAAGTCAACTAGTGAGCGCAGCGTCACGGGCAAATCTGCCAATAAGCGTTGATATTCGCGCAGCTTGCCCGTGTTAGTGGTCGCTATGAACAACTGCATCGCCTATGGACGCGGATTGGTCACAAAGTTGAAGCCGTAATAACCTGAGCCGCGCGCGCGCACCAAGATTGAGAATGAGCTGCCGCGCAACGGCACGCCGCCGACTGTCGCAGGGATGGTGAAGCTAGTGGTGAGCGTGCCATCGGCATTCACGGTCGCACTGCCAGAGGCGATATCAGGGTAGACAGGCGGCACGCCAGGCGTGCGCGGCGCGATAAAAATATCCACAGTGGAGTTGCCCGGGAAGCGCACGCCGCTGATCACGATCGTATCGCCGATGCCTGCGCTGCGCACATTGAAGCTGATGGCAGGGAAGACGCCAGGCGGCGGATAGTACACTGCTGGTGGCACGACAGGCGGCGGCAGAACGGGCGGCAGCACAGGCGGCAGAACTGCATCGCGCGGCGGAATGCAGATGATTTGCCCTGCGCGGATGTAATTTGGATTCGGCAAGCCGTTGTAGCGCTGCAGCACTGCCCAGCTGTAGCCATATGCTAAGCCAATGCGGAACAAATTCTCGCCGGGACGCACCACATGCGCTACAGCGCACGCTTGCGCTTGAGCAGGCGCAGACGCGCTCAGCTGCGCAGCGACCAGCAAGACCACGACCATCAAAAGGCTGTAAAACTTACGCGAGCGACTCATGGACCGACAATCCTTTCAATGCACAGCACAATAGCATACGGCGCAACACACAGCGCTACCGTTTTGAACACACTCTCAGTGTATGTCAGTCTTGCCGAACGCGCTAGTCAGCCGTCGAGCATTTCTAACCGACTTCACACGCTGCAAGTCTTTTATTCAACGCCATCTGCGCAATAGTTGCCAACTCGCCCAAGATTTTCCTGCATCCAAGCGCAGCCTAGTGGCGGCACAATGTACAGATTGAAGTCGCGCTCGCTGTTGTATGCCGCGATCCTGATCACCACGCCGTTCGGGAAAACGGGCGCAAGTTCTTCTACTAGCTTCTCGTCGCGCGGATTGAAGAAGAAGAGCATCTGCCGATCAGGACGCATTTCAAAAGGCGTGCCGATGTTGCCGCGCAAAAAGTTGAGAACGCGCTCGATGACATCTTCACGCAGCACGCCGTTATTCCACTTCGGTGCGCCCGCCTCAATCGCCAGCGCGCGATGATCCCACCAATACGGAAAAGCGACCATGAAAACATTGCCGTAGGCGCCTGTGCTTTCGGCGAAGCCGCGCATGATTGTGCCTGCTTGCCGATAAGGAAAGGTGGAGTTGCGATAATCGCGCATGGCGTCCACGAAATAGCGCTCGTGATTGATCGCTGCGCCGATCAGCACGATCAGAGCTGCGATCACATAGACGGCGCGCCGCAGCCACAAGCGCGGCATTCCCTGCGCCACGCCGATCACAGTCGCCGCCATGCCGAAGGCGGCGATCAGATAGACTGCAGCCAAAGCGCCGCTGGCGCGCGTTGCGCTCGGCACTTCGATGATGAAGGCGATGGCGAGCGCCGAAGGCAAGATCAAGATCAAGACGCCGAACGGCAGCAGCCATTCGGCAGGATCGCGCCGCCGCAGCATGCGTCCGAAGACCATGCCGAGTCCTAGCACGAAGAATGCGCC
>DAOTWB010000099.1:0-3868 GCA_034436235.1 Anaerolineae bacterium | reverse complement strand
GTTCTATCCGTTTGGCGAAGTGACGCGCGCTTGGTTGCCTGTGCTGCAAGGCAAGGCGATCATCTACGGGCAGAATAGCACGCTTGTGCTTTCCGGCTATGGCAGCACCAAGCCTGCGCAATTGGTCATAGAGCAAGGCGCGGCGCTGACCTTGCACAACGTCATCTTCCGCAGCGCCCGCAACAACGGACGCGCTATTCTGAACAACGGTCAGCTCGCCATTTACGATAGCCAGTTCTACGACGGCGAGCGCACTGCCACACAGCTCGATAGCAATCCGAGCATGAGCGGCATTCACAACAACGGCGCGCTGACCATCGCCCGCAGCCTGTTCGCGCGCAACCAGAGCCTCTCGACGACCGAGCCGGGCGGCGCGCTGCGCAACGCAGGCACAGCGACCATCAGCTGCACGCGCTTTGAAGATAATCGCGCTGAGCGCGGCGGCGCGATCTTCAACGATTACGGCGCGCAGCTCATCGTCACGCAGAGCGCGTTCCTGCGCAATCAGGCAAACGGCGGCGGCGCGATCTTCGCCAGCAGCGGCGTGCAAGCCGACGACAACTGGTGGAATGGCGCCGCGCCGCGCGTGGAGACGCAAAACTTCAGCGCGGATAGCGTGAGCGACGCGGTCAGGATCGATACTACCGCTGACTCCGACCCGACGCTCAGCGCCGCCTGTGCAGCAGCCGCGCCGCCCGCGCTGCCTGCCGATCTGCTGGCGTTGCAGAGCGCAGCAGGGCTGTTCATCGCGCCCGCCAATCCGCCGCCTGTGCCGCCCAGCCAAACCAGCCGACGGACGGTCAGCCGTGTGCGCTTCGCCGAGATTGACTTCAACGCGGCAGCCGCCTCAGCTAGTCCGTCGGTGAGCGGCGGCAGCCTGCTGCTGAACTTGTTCGATGACGCCACTTGGGTCGCAATCAACGACCGCGTTGAGCCGCACGTTGCCTCGCCGACAGGCTACACGTGGATCGGACGCATCTTGGGCAAGCCTGCCAGCGAAGTCATTCTGAGCTTCGATCAAGGCACGCTGCACGGTCACATCAACCTTGTTGACCAGCTCTTCGCGGTCGAATACAGCGGCAATGGCGGCTTGCACTACGTCTTGGAGCTGAATCCTGCCAATTTCGATCCGTGCGGCGGCGGTCTGCTGCCGCCTGCCAACACGCCCGCGCCTGTTGAAGCGGCACCAGTCGCTGAAGGCGAGACGCCGCCATTTCCGCCGCCGCCTGATGTGACGGGCAATCCGATCATAGACGTGATGGTTGTTTACACAAGCGCGGCGCGCTCGGCTGCCGGCGGCACGCAAGCCATGCTCAACGAAGTGAACACAGCCATCAATTTGACCAATCAGAGCTACGCCAATACGAACGTGAGTCAGCGCGTGCGCTTGGTCTACGCTGCCGAAGTCACCTACACTGAGTCGGGCGATATGAACACTGATCTGAATCGGCTGACGAACACGAGCGACGGCTTCATGGATCAGGTGCATGCGTGGCGCAATCAGTTCAAGGCGGATATGGTGGCGCTGCTGACGCAAAACGCGCAATATTGCGGCTTGGCTTGGCTGATGACGAACGTGAATACGTCGTTCAACACGCTCGCTTTCAGTGTGACGCAGCGCGGCTGCATCAATGGTCATACCTTTGCGCACGAGCTTGGACACAACATGGGCAGCCAACATAATCCTGAAGATGGCACAGGCGGCGCCTACAGCTACAGCTATGGCTACCGCGATAACGTAGACCCTGTGCGCTTCCGCACGGTCATGGCGTACGCTTGCACCGGTCCGAGCTGCCCGCGCATCAACTATTGGTCGAACACTGTGCTGACCTATGGCGGACAGCCGATGGGCACCGCGACGCAGAACAATCGCCTCTCGCTGAACAACACAGCGGCGACCGTCGCCAGTTTTCGCACGAACGGCTTGGTGGATACTGTTGGCGTTTTCCGTCCAGCTACCTCTCAGCTGTTCTTGCGCAACAGCCTCTCGACAGGACCTGCTGACTTCGCTGACGTATTCGGAAGCGCTGCCGATTATCCTGTGGCAGGCGATTGGAACGGCGACGGCGTGGATACCATCGGTCTTTATCGGCGCAGCACAGGGCAGTTCTTCTTGAAGGACTCGAATGCGGTTGGCGCGCCTATCGTCTACAGCTTCGTGCTGGGCATTCCAAATGACATGCCTATCGTCGGCGACTGGGATGGCGACGGTAAAGATGGCGTTGGCGTCTTTCGTCCATCGAATGGCTTGATCTACATCCGTAACACGCTGACGACGGGCATAGCGGATTACACACTGGTCTTCGGCATTCCAAACGATATGCCGATTGCAGGCGATTGGAATGGCAATGGCAAAGACGGCATCGGCGTCTTCCGTCCATCGAACGCCACGTTCTATCTGTTGAACAATGCGCAGCAAAACGGATCGTTCTTCGCGGATATCGCCTTTGCTTACGGTCAGAGCGGCGACTTGCCCGTCACAGGCGATTGGAACGGCAACGGCATTGATGGCGTAGGCGTCTACCGCAACGGACAGCTCTTGCTGCGCAATGCGCTCTCAAGCGGCTTTGCCGATATTGTCTTCTGGTTTGGCATCGCTAACGATCTGCCTTTCAGCGGACGCTTTGTGCAGCCCTGAGCGCAGAGCTGGGCTGTGAGAACGCGCGACGGTTGTCCACAGGGCAACCGTCGCTTTTTTTAGGCGAAGTCTTTGAGCATTCTAACGCAAGACAAGCCGTCAGTTTGGTATAAGATTGAAGCTAGACGCGACTGACGAGGCGGTTGATTATTTTCCATCTATCAGGTCAGCGCGAGGAGCTTTTATCATGAGCGATGCGCCAAATATGCATCCGAAAATTCTTGTTATTGATGACGATCCTGCCCAGTGCGAGATGATGGCTAAGACGCTGAGCGACGCGGGCTATCAGATCAGGACGGCGCACAACGGCGCGGACGGCTTGGCGCTCTTCAGAGCCGATCCGCCAGATATGGTGGTGGTGGACTTCGCCATGCCTGCCATGAACGGCATTGAGTTCGTGACGGCGATGCGCGCCATCGAGACGCGCCGCACGCTCGTCTTGATGGTGGCAGGCTACGCACAGACCTTTTTGGCGGCGCTGGATGCAGCTGGCAACGTGGACAGCTATTTGATAAAACCGATCTTGAAGCACGATTTAGTGGCGCGTGTGGCGGATATGTTCGCCGGACGCTTTTAGGAGTTCATAATGCATTTTGAGCTGACTCAGGAACAATTGATGTATCAACGCGCAGTGCGCGACTTTTGCGAAGGCGAGATCAAGCCGTACGCGGCGCAGATCGAGGCGCAAGGCGACCTGCGCTGGGAAGCTATCCGCAAGATGCCGCAGCTCGGCTTGACAGGCATTCAGGTGCCTGAGGAATACGGCGGCGCAGGCTTGGATACGATCTGCGCTTCAATCGCCGTCGAAGAGCTTGGGCGCGTCTGCGGCTCGACGGCGCTCTCGATCTCTGCCCATAACGGCTTGGGCTGCGCGCCAATCGTCCGCTGGGGAACGCCTGAGCAGAAAGCGCGCTTTCTGCCGCGCCTGACTAGCGGCGAGATGCTCGGCGCCTTGGCGCTGACCGAGCCGAACGCCGGCTCTGACCTGCTGAGCGCGCAGACAAGCGCCATCTTGGAGAACGGCTGCTACGCTATCAACGGCACGAAGGCGTGGATCACCAACGCGCGCCATGCGCCTGTCATCATCACGCTCGTGCGCACAGATAGAACGGCGGGCGCGCGCGGCTTCACGCATCTGCTGGTCGAGACCGACCGCGAAGGCTTGACCATTCATCCGCCTGAGAAGAAGATGGGCTTGAAAGGCTCGTCCACGCACATGATCAGCTATGA
>DAOTWB010000098.1:0-3660 GCA_034436235.1 Anaerolineae bacterium | reverse complement strand
CTTTTGGAGCAAACAAGGGCTTTGCTTATCATACCGCAAAGGGACTGGCGACGTAACGTCACCTTGCCTACGGCTCGCCTGCGCTCAGCGCAGCCATGAAAAAACGCTCAGCGGCGACCGATTTGATCGTCACGCTGAGCGCTATCGGAACAGTCGAGAAGAGGCACTAGCCGTTACGAAACCACGTTTCCACTTGGCGCATGATCTGCTGTGCCAAGCTATCGCGCTGCTCGGCGGCAAGGCAGCTCTCGAAGCGCGCACGCAACGCCTCAGGATCGAAGGCGTTCGGCTTGCCAATCGCGACGATCTGTGTGCGCGGCAATTCGTCATCCCACGCCTCACCAACTGTGTACGAAGCGCGCGTGCCGACCACTTGCAAGATCACGCGACGATGCGGTATTTCCTGCGCGTAGACCACACCTTTGCAGCGGAAGATGCTATTGGGCAGCGTGTTGATGACGCGTTTGAGCGCCTGTAGCGAGAGCGGCGCATTGTGCGTCCAGCTCCACGAGCTGTAGACAAGCGTGTGATCGTGGTGATGATGCTCGCCATGCTCAGCGTCATGGTCGTGATCATTATGCTCATGATCGTGATCAGTTGGCACGCCTGCCTCATGCACGTGAATATCTTTTGCCTGGCGCGCCAGCAGCGCTTCAGGCGCGTAGCGTCCAACGCCTAGCACGAGTTCCAGCGGCACGCGCCCATAGGTCGTCTCGATGATGCGCGCGCGCGGATACGTCCAGCGCCGCTTGAGCGCCTCAAGCTGCTCAGGCGTCACCAGATCGGTCTTGTTGATGACGATGATATCAGCCGTGATCAGCTGCTCATAGGCAAGGTAAGCGTCATCGCCTTGCAGATTTTGGAATTGCTCAGCGTCCACCACAGCGATGATGCTATCCAAGCGTAGGACGGGACGCAGCTCAGGCAGCAAGAAGGTCTGTGCCACAGCCACAGGATCGGAGACGCCGCTCGGCTCAATGATGATGTACTCAGGCGGATCGTCGCGATCGACCAAGCGCAAGACTTCGCGCAGCAAGTCGCCGCGAATGGAGCAGCAGATGCAGCCATTGGCGAGATTGACCACATCGTCGCCTGCCACGCCGACGACGAGCTGTGCATCAATGTTGATCGCGCCGAAATCGTTGACCAAGACGGCGATGCGCAAGCCGTGATCGGCGTGCAGAATGTGATTGAGCAGCGTCGTTTTCCCTGCGCCCAAAAAACCTGTCAGCAAGGTGATCGGAATTGGCGGCAGTTCAGCATCGGCACTCATGAGCGATTTCCTTTACGTGGTACACAACACGGACAGTTCGGCGGATGAGCGCTGCGCTGTGTCGTGCGCTCTAGCGGCGGCTCAGCGGCGCCCTGCTTGAAAAAAGTGACGGCGAAATTCGTCAGGCGCGTGCAGCGCGCGCCGCACAGCGGACAGGCGAGCGGATCGTCCATCCGCTCGGCAGGGCGCCGCTCTTCAATCTCAATTCCGCATTCAGGACACACGAAGACGTAAAGCGGCATGGCGCTCTCACAACTTGTTTTGATACATCGTATCACTTTTGGCGCGTCAAAGCAAGCCTTGACACAGCTGCGCTCTTCGCAGCGCGCTGAACATGCGGTACACTTGGCAGCCAAACCGACCTCTGAACAATTGACCGCCTTCTGATGAGAGCTGCTCATGAGCGCTGATGACCTGACGCCAATGCGCCAGCAATATCTTGAGATCAAGGCGCGCTATCCCGATAAAATCGTGCTGTTCCGCTTGGGCGATTTCTTCGAAGCCTTCGATGACGACGCTGAGATCATCGCGCGCGAGCTGGAGATCACGTTGACGGCGCGCGCGACGAGCAGAGGTCAGCGCGTGCCGATGGCAGGCGTGCCGTGCCGCGCCGTTGAAAGCTACATTGCGCGCTTGGTCGAGCGCGGCTACCACGTTGTGGTCGTCGATCAGGTTGAGCCGCCGGGCAAAAAGTTGGTACGTCGCGAAGTGACTCGCGTCATCACGCCCGGCACAGTCATCGATCCGACCATGCTCGATCAGCGCCAGAACAATTACCTGCTGGCGTTAGCGCCGCTCAAAAATCAGGCGGATGAGAGCTGGGCGCGCTGCGGCTTGGCATACGCCGATATCACGACCGGCGAATTCGCCGCCACTGAACTAAACTCAGAGAGCGGCGAGACAGCGCTCGCCGTGTTGGAAGAGCTGGCGCGCCTGAAGCCGCGCGAGGTGATCTTGCCCAAATCTTGGGTAGAGCGCGGCATCACTTTGCCGAATGGCGCGTATGCCACGCCGCTGCCCGATCATCGCTTTGAGCTAGGTGCAGCCCAGAGCGCGTTGCGCGCGCACTTCGACGTGCGCACGTTAGACGGCTTCGGCTTGACGGATAAGCCGCTCGCCGCGCGCGCCGCCGGCGCGTTGCTCACCTACCTGCGCGAGACGCACGGCGGCAATCTGGCGCAGCTCACAACCTTGCGCACCTATTCTACGGCAGGCTACATGGTGCTGGATGCCAACACGCGCCGCAACTTAGAGCTGACCGAGACCATGCGCGGCGGCAAAGTGCAAGGCTCGCTGCTGGACGTGCTGGATCGGACGGTCACGCCGATGGGCAGCCGTCTGTTGCGCCAATGGATCGGTCAGCCGCTGCTGGATTTGGCGCGTCTGAATGCGCGCCTTGACGCCGTCGCTGCGCTTCACGCTGACGGCGTGCGCCGCGCCGAAATATTCGCCGCGCTCAAGCCAATTGCCGATCTTGAGCGGCTGACCAACCGCGTCTTGAGCGGCGTCGCTTCGCCGCGCGATTTGATCGCGCTGCGCTACAGCTTGGAGAGCGTGCCTGCGCTACGCCAGGCGCTCCACGATCTGCCGCCTTTGCACAGCATCCGTGAGCGGCTCGATCCGTGCCGCGACGTGAGCGAGCTGATCGCCGCTGCCATCGCCGATAATCCGCCTGCTGTCTTGCGCGATAGAGTTGGCGTGATCCGAGAAGGCTATAGCGCTGAGCTGGATCGCGTGCATCAGAGTGTGAGCGGCGCGCGCGAATGGCTCGATCAGCTGGAAGCGCGCGAGCGCGCGCGCACAGGCATCAAATCGCTCAAAGTCGGCTACAACAAAGTGATGGGCTACTACATTGAAGTCAGCAGCGGACAGATCGGCAAGGTGCCGAGCGATTACCTTGAGAAGGCGACGCTCGCCAATGCCAAGCGCTACGTCACAGCTGAGCTGAAAGAGTATGAGACGCTGCTGCTGAACGCTGACGAGCAGATTCTGGCGTTGGAAGAGCGCTTATTCCGCGACGTCTGTGCGCAGATCAGCGCGCACGGCGATAGCTTGTTGCGCACAGCGCGCGCTGTCGCACACGCCGATGTGTTCGCCGCGCTGGCAGAAGCTGCCGTCCGCGAAAATTACACGCGACCGACGCTGAGCGACGATGAGCGCTTGGTCATTCGCGAAGGTCGGCATCCTGTGGTGGAGCGGACGCTGCAAGGCGAGCGCTTCACGCCGAATGACACTTATTTCGATGCTGAGGAGCGCATTCACATCCTGACCGGTCCGAACATGAGCGGCAAGTCCACTGCTATTCGCCAAGTAGCGCTGATCGCGCTCATGGCGCAGATCGGCAGTTTTGTGCCAGCCGCCGAGGCGCACATCGGCTTGGTGGATCG
>DAOTWB010000097.1:0-4183 GCA_034436235.1 Anaerolineae bacterium | reverse complement strand
CTCCTGCCGCGTCCATCGGTGCAGCGGCGGCGCACGCCAACGCCTTGCGCGCGCGTGGTGAGAATCGAGAGCTGCTTGCAGCCCAGATGCCAGCGCGTGACATGCTCAGGGCGCGTCAAATACGTCCAGACGGTCTCGGCGGCAGCGGCGATCAGAATGCGTTGATCGATCAAAGGCACGGCGGCTTTCCTGCTATGCGAACACTACGCGCAACCTACGCTCAGGCGACGCTCAACCTATCTTACCAAAAAATCAGCGCAGGGTCTAACAGAGCTTGCTTTTAACATGCGCTTAAAAATGGATTGGCAGGCTCTTAACCGAATAGCCCTTCAGTTTTAACTGACATCTGGTATTCTTGCCTCGCCTCAGAATTGTAGACACAGGAGACATTTCTCGCATGATGAACGTCCGCAAGTTCGTAATCGCCGTTGTGGCGCTGGCGCTGATCGCAGGCGCGCTCTCAATGCCTGCTATGGCGCAAGAGAAGACCGATATCAAAGTTTGGATCGCTTTCACCGACGTGCGCCTTGACTGGTCGCGCGAGCGCGCCGCTGAGTTCAACGCCCAGTTTCCGCAGTTCAACGTGACTGTGGACGGCTACGCCAACTACGAAGAGATTCAGCAGGCGACTGACCTCGCCATTCAGCAGAACAATCCGCCTGCCATCGTGCAATGGTTCGAAGTTGGCACGCAGCGCGCGCGCGACTTCGGCTACTTCAAGAGCATCGCCGATGCGCTGGAAGGACGCACGGAAGTGAACGGCGTGCCGATCAACTTCGATGACTTCATCGCGCCTGTGGTGGATTACTACACGCTCGATGGCAAGTTCACCTCGATGCCGTGGAACAGCTCCTCGCCGACGCTGTACACGAACGTCGCCATGATGAAGGAACTCGGCTTGGAGAAGCCACCTGCCACTTGGCAAGAGCTGGAAGCTGCCTGCGCCAAAGCGCTGGAGATGAAGGCGAAGCTGGGCATTGATGGCTGCGTGACGTGGCCCAACCATGGCTGGTTCGTGGAGCAGTGGATGGCCCAGCGCAACGCGCTCTACGTGAACAACGGCAACGGTCGTGATGCGCGCGCTACCGAGACTTTCCTCGATAGCGAGGACATGATCGCCATCATCTCGTGGTGGCAGAAGATGTACCAGAACGGCTATTACATCTACAGCGGTCGCCAGCGCGACTGGAACGCCACTGAGCAGGCGATCCAGAGCGGCAAGGTGCCGTTTGTGATCACGTCCAGCGCCGATACCGCCAACATCACCAACGCTGCCAAAGCGAACGGCATTGACATCCTGACCAGCCGTATGCCTTACGACGCTGACAAAGGCTGGACAGGCAACTTGATCGGCGGCGCCAGCCTGTGGCTTGTGGACGGTCTGCCTGCCAAGATGGAAGAAGGCGCGCTGACCTTCCTGCTGTGGTTCACCAACACTGAGAACATCGCTGAGTGGCACAAAGTGACAGGCTATCTGCCGCTGCGCAATAGCTCGGTCGAGCTGCTGGAGAAGGAAGGCTGGTTCAAGACCAATCCGAACTTCCTGACCGCCGTTGAGCAGATTCGCCAGACGACCGTCACGCCTGCCACGCGCGGCGCCTTGCTCGGCACCTTCCCGCAGACTCGCAACATTGTCACGCGCGTGATGGAAGAGCTGATGCTGCAAGGCGGCGATCCTGCTGCGGCGATGAAGGCGGCAAAGGCTGAGGCGGATAAGCTGCTGAAAGAGTACAACGCGCTCTACGAATGAGCAGCGCCGTCGCCTGCTGCATTGCATAAGGCATAAGGTCAGAGGCGAGGCATTGTCCCTCGCCTCTGACGCTTGCCAAAGATCGTCAGCGCCTTAAAATGTGTGGCAGAGACTGCTCAGAAGGAAGATGCACCTATGCTCATCGATCCGACTCTCATCGTAGGCATCGCTGCTGCGCTTGGCGCTGTGTTGCTCGGCGCACTTTTCGCGCGCGCTCGGCGCTCGCCCGCGCTCGGCGGCGCGCTCGGCGCGCTGGGCGGCGGCGCAGGTGCGCTGATCTTCATGCTGCCGCTGAACTTCTGCACGTTTGAGCTTGAGCGCCGCGCAGAGGATATCTTTCTTGGCGCGTTGTTGATCGGCGCAGGCATGGCGATCTGCCTTGTGCCGCTGCGCTGGTGGTTCATTGTGCGCCCGAGTCAGCGCCAAATGCCGCGCGCCGCGCAAGGCACGTTCAAAGATACCGTTACGCCATGGTTGCTGCTCTTGCCAACGCTGACCGTGCTGATCTTATTCCTCTACTATCCGTTCCTCGATACCTTTCGGCTCTCTACCTTGATCGTGCAGCCGCGCGCGCGCCGCACGCCGTTCGTGTGCCTGAACAATTTCACCACACTGCTCGGCGATGCCGCTTACCTGCGCAGTTTGCTGATCACGCTTGTCATCACAGCCGCCATCGTCGTGCTTAGCCTGTTGATCGCGCTGTTGATCGCCTCAGTCGCCTATCAGCCGATTCGCGGCGCAGGCGCCTATCGCACGCTTCTGGTCTGGTCATACGCGATCTCGCCGGCTGTAGCAGGCTTGATCTTCTTCATTATCTTCAATCCAATCGCAGGCATCGCCAATTACTTTCTCAACAATCTGTTCGGCGTGCAGCTGGCTTGGTTCACTGATCCGAACTTAGCGGTTGTGGCAGTTGTGCTGGCGAGCGTGTGGAAGTCGCTCGGCTTCAACATCTTGTTCTACATCGCAGGGCTGCAAAACGTGCCGAACGATCTGCGCGAGGCGGCTGCTATTGACGGCGCGAACACAGTGCAGCGCTTCTGGCTGATCACAGTGCCGATGCTCTCGCCGATCACGTTCTTCTTGATCATCACCAACATCACTTACGCTTTCTTCGATCTGTTCGGCACGATTGATACAATGACTGCCGGCGGTCCAGTCGGCGCGACCACGACGCTCATCTATCGCATTTATCAAGATGGCTTCACCGAAGGCAGAGTCAGCTATGCGGCGGCACAATCGGTCATCTTGTTCTTGATGGTGATCGGCATCACTTACCTGCAATTCCGCACCACAGCGCGCCGCGTGACCTACGGAGCATGAACCATGAGCAGCGAGAGTCTCTACAAAGACCTGAGTTTAGCAGTTCCTAAGGCGCGAGCAACGCTCGGCAGGCGTTGGCTGCCCAAGCGACTCGGCGCGCATCTCTTCTTGAGCGTCGCCTGCTTGATCATCGGCTTTCCGCTGATCTACGCGATCATCGTCAGCACGCAGACCAACGCCGATGTCTTCGCCTATCGCTTCACCTTCGGCAACGCGCTCGCCGATAACCTGAACGTGGTGATGAACGCGCGCAATCTCGGCACGTATATGTGGAACACGATCTTCACAGCGGTCGCTGTGACCTTCGGCAAGACCGTGCTTTCGTTGCTGGCAGGGCTTGCCTTCGTCTATTTCAAATTTCCGGGCAAGTGGCTGATCTTCGGCTTTGTGCTGCTGACGCTGATGATGCCGACCGAGATTTTGATCATCGCTCTGCTGCGCTTCGTGGTGATCGATCTCGGCTGGGGCAGCACGTACCAAGCGCTGATCGTGCCGTTCATCGCCAGCGCCACAGGCACGTTCCTGTTCAGGCAGCACTTCGCCAACATCCCTGCCGAATTCTCAGAGGCGGCGCAGCTGGATGGCGCCACGCCGCTGCAATTCCTGTGGCGCGTGCTGATTCCGATCAGCTGGAATACGATTGGCGCGCTCGCCGTCATCCAATTCGTATACGTCTGGAATATGTACCTGTGGCCTCGCTTGGTCATCACGGATTCGGCGCGGCAAGTGGTGCAGGTCGGCTTGCAATCGCTGATCAGCACGGATACCGGACTCAGCTACGGTCCGCTGATGCTCGGCGCGGTCATCGCCAGCATTCCGCCTGTGATCGTCTTTGTGCTGCTGCAGAAGCAATTCATGAGCGGCTTCGCGCTCGGTCGCGATAAGTGAGCCTGAGCGCGCTCAAAAATACTGCACAACAGGGACTTGTGCAAAATGTACAAGTCTCTGTTGCGTTCATAGGCAGGTATAATGAGCGCGCTCACATCCTGTAAAGGTGACACTGCGGTCCAGTGAGCACCGCAATAGTTTATTTCTCGAGGTTTTTATGACCAAACGTCTGTTGATCTGCCTGTTGTTGGCAGCGTTCGTGGTGGGGGGTTTTGAAATAGT